>NZ_JBEXGU010000096.1:0-35493 GCF_040607515.1 Streptosporangium sp. NPDC005286
GTCACAGCGGTGGCCGTCCCTCGAACCTGTGGCCCTAGGCCTACAGGTTCACATGCGCACGAACTTGCTCGGCCTCACGATCTGCGGCTGGAGTATTAGTGAACCAATGGGTTCGGGCGTAGAGGCGGGAAATGTTCAAGGCTCGGATCGGAAAAGCGCCCCTAACCTGGGCGTTCGCTCTGAGAACAGGTGACGGGGATCGAACCCATGCTGTCAGCTTGAGAAGTGCGGGGAGTACGGCAGGTGGCGCGGCTGAGCTGGTTCTCGAACCTGAACGCTGAGACCATGCACGTGGTGAAAAGCGCAGCAAGGGCAAGCTGGGTTGGGGCTGTTCGTCAGTATCGCGTTGTGCGGGGTGGAAGGGCAAAAGCACGCCGAGGGTGACAGGGGCTGGAGACCCACTCGTCGGTGACCCATCGTGCTGTGCAGGGGTTCGCTACCGCGTTCTAGCCGAGGTGGCTCGTTTTCCTGTCAGGAAAAGTGGGCTTCAGGGCCCGGCCAGGCCCCATCATCGGTGAACTGCGATCCCCAGTAGAACGGGTTCACGTCACGAAGAGTGCGAACGCTCCATCCCGTCACGGCGAAGTCGTCGGGCACGCCGACCTGGACGTCAGGCCCCCACAAGGCCAAGCGTTCCTGGCAGATGCCACACGGAGGAAGGACGAGGACGCGCTCACGTCCTGGGTCCCGATACACGCACACGGAGGCGGTGACCTTCCTGTCGAGCGTGTAGGCCTGGCAGATGGCGCCGGTCTCATGACACAGAGACACGCCGCCGTTGAGGTTGTCCAGGCCGACGCTGGTGAGGATTTGCCCATCATCCAAGTAGATGGCTGCCGCACCACCTTGCTCGTCAGAAGGCCATCGCCGATCCATCTGTGCGACAGCCGCGTCGACAAGTTTTTGATCAAGCTGCATGACAGCATCTTGACACATCAAGCAACCCGGCAAAGCCAGGACAAAGGTAGTCATAGTGAGCACCGAGGCGAGCAGACAAATGGGTGATCAGGAGTTTTCTGTTCTCTGGATGATTTAGCACGCTGGTGGCATGCGGAATCACCCAGATCGAGGAAAGCGCCACTCCCAGCCCTTGGGCGTGGTGATAGGCCCGGTTTGTCTCCGCGGCTGGCCGAGAGCAACCCCTTGCGGACCTCGTACCCCTCACAGCTGGAGCCCCGCGCGAGGCGACACCGCCGAGCGGTCCCGAGCTCCTCCGCCCACCACGGCGCGCTTTTGCCCTTCCGCCCCACCAGACCCGTATCGGTGAACGGCTCCGCCCCCACCACCCTCGATGCGCTTTCCATCACGCACGACGCCGCGCTCTTCAAGCGTGACCGGCCCCCCAGATCCGGATCTTGGAAGCGGGGAGCTGACTGCTTGCGGCTGACTGAGCGCCCCCGAGGTTCAAGTCTTCGAGTGTCAAGTCGTGTGGGCTAGGCAATCGCGGTGGGACGGCGTTCGGAGGTTCAGTCGAGAGCCTCATACTCAGCCGACGGCTGGGCCAGCTCAGGGCGGTCCACGTGGTAGCGATCGTTGTAGATCCTCAGCATTGCCCAGTGCCACGCCTCGTCGTGGAAGATCAGTCCGCGGAATGGCGTGTCACTCGCCTCGTAGGGGTACCGTTCCAGCGCAGCTTTCTCGGCTTCGGCCGAAGTGAGGCCTTCGTAGCGCTGCATCACCCACGCAAAGCGTCGGCGCTCGTCTCGCAGGTATGCGACATACTCATCTTCGCCCCAAACCGTCTCATCCTCGCTCCAGGCCATGCCCGCACTATAGGATGAGATCTTGATAACCAATGAGATTAATTCGGCAACTGCTGGCCGTGCTCTAGATACAACGGGCGGCCGATGGTGCGAGCGGTAACAGCGGCTGTGACGCGATTGGCCAGTCGTTCGATCAGCAGGCCGGGTAGCTCCTCGACGGGATGGAAGTCGTAGCCGACCAGCTCGTCGATGCCAAGGCGGATGCTGTCGCGCATGCTCGGGCTGAGGGTTCCGCCGTCGAAGAGGAACAGGACCTTGTCGCCTTCTTGGGGGTGAGGTGCCCAGTCGACCACGAGCAGGTCGCCGATCGGCGGTTGGATGCCGAGTTCCTCATGAACCTCACGTACACACGCCTGGAACGGGGTCTCGCCGGGCTCGATGTAGCCGCCGGGAATCTCCAGGTAGTCCTTGTAGTGGGGGCGGACCAGGAGCAGACGGCCATGTTCGTCGAAGACGAGTGCCCCGGCTGCGGCGCGGGGGGCGGCCATTGGCGGGGACTCTTGTCCGATCATGATTCCCTACGGTATGGGAAGTCCGCCCCGTATGAAGGTTCCTCAGGTGACACGCAGCCGGCGGGCCAGATCGGTGAGTCGCTGGCTGGGCTTGCCCTTCTGGCGGCGGATCCAGCTCAGGACGAGTTGGCGGCGTGATCTCCATCGGGACCTACTGCGAGGTATGGAAGGCGGCAAGGACCTTCGCACTGACTCCCGAACAGCAGGTCTCACCCCTGGCTGCCCGGCCGTACGACCTGCGGCACGCGGCGGTGTCCCTGTGGCTCAACGCCGGGGTGGCGGCTCCCGACGTGGCAGAGCGCGCAGGACACGGGGTGGACGTGCTGCTCAAGGTCTACGCCGAGTGCATCGACGGCGGCACGGAGATCGCCAACTGGCGGATCGAGGATGCATTAGCGGCGTGAGCGGAGACACGAAGGGATCCCAAGCAGTACTGGGGTCCCTTCTGCGGCCCTGTTCGGTGTCGGCAGGGCTCAAACCGCTCGGCGACTCATGATGAGGTCCGCGATGATACGAACCGGCAAGCACAACGTCTGACCATGTGTCCGAAACAGGGCATCACGGGAGCTGAAATACCCCAGATCGGACAGGACGTGGCCGGACAGATCGCAAGATGAGCAGGTCACGCCGTCCCAGTCCACGGCGGTATGGGCCACCGCGTCGAAGAGCGTCTCACCACCGGTATTGGTGAACCCGCCTCCCTTCTGCAAGGTACTCAGATCACCGTAGAGCTCGGAGACGGTCACCCACTGGTCGCCGAGCAGGAACTCCGGCCAGGCGAGCACTATCTGATGCGGGATCAATGCCCGCAACCGGGGAAATCGTGGATGCCAGAAACGCCCGTCCGCCAGCAGTCCTCTGACCCGGCTGGCGATTCCGCCGGCCCGCCCCACCGCTTCCAGAACCGCCAGCCGCTGGCTGCATGATCCGCGTTCCAAGAGAAGCGTCCTGGAGACCGGCTGCGTGTCGTTCATGGCATACACCGGACGCACCCATGCGGCGATAAGCCGGTGAGCTGTGACCAGAAGACCCCGGTCCGTCCCGGTGTTCTCACGTCGAGCTTCGCTCGCCAACCTCAATACCCGGGGATGCTTCCAGTCCAGGATGGGCGTCGCTGCCAGCTCGCTCTCACCCGTTCCCTGGTGGACGGCAGCAACACGACGACACCGTAAGGGCAAGAGGACCGGCTCCATTCCGTGATCGTATAAGTGGCTCACGATGCATCAAGTGGAGCCTGCGAAGTGTGCCGGCTTTCTCCCGCCGTTCGCCACTTCACTGCTTTGCACAGCTTGCAGGTACAGGCCATGGCCAGGTTGGCAGGGTCTGCCCAGACGTGAGCCTGATTCCGGAGTTGGCAGCGTTCGCTGAACAGGATATCGAGGGCAGCCACCTGGGGAAACGCGACCAACATCATTCCGCGTATATTCCGCGAACACCGGCCGAGAGCCGCTCACGGTGACCTACGGCTGCACATCCCTGAAACGATCAACGGCGTCTTACCAAGGCGAAGTGCCTGGTCAGACGCCGTTTGTGATGCTCAGCGGAGAGCGTGGGATTCGAACCCACGAGACCGGCCACCCGGCCTAGCGGTTTTCAAGAGGGCTGTGTTCCCCGCATCGACATCGGCTCTGAGCTGCTGTGATACATGCGCTCTAGCGCGGGAACTGGAAGATCATCCCGCGCATATCCCGCAGGGTTAGATCTGCTGGACAAGCTGAACGATCACCAAGTAGGCGGCCTCGATCTGAGCATAGGCGGCACGGACGGTGTAGCGCCCTGGTGGAAGGTCCACCCTTAGATGCTCCTCGCTGCCAATGTAGTCATGTCCGTGGACGGAGTCGAAAAGAACCACGGGCTCTCTGATGTCCCACACCAGTTCCTCCTCCCACTGCGCAGAACCGACCACATCGGTAGCGGCCTGGAGGGTTTCCCCGGTCGAGTCCGCGGCGATCCAGCGGACGAAGAGGTTGTGTTCGGGCAGGAACGTGGTGCCGGCGGGATGGTCACCGAGAACGAGGGCCTTGTCTGGCCCGACATCGATCAAACCGATGTAGCCGTCGACCTCGCAGGCTCGGCCGTAGTCTCCCTCATCGTCGGGGTAATCCTCCGGTACGCCGTTCCAGTACTGGCAGACTGACTCCGGAACAACGATGTGCGGCCCGCCCAGCGTGGTGACCCAGAGCGGGTCTCCATCCCCCGGCTCCATGTACAGCTGAGACATGACAGTCAGAGTACGGTGAGAAGCTGACAAAAATGAGCAACCTAGCCTTCTGATCCGTAGGTCCCCGAATGTTCTTCAAGGGCGTTCAGACCAGTTCGCCGTGCAGGTCGTGGACGGCCCGCCTGTTCATATCAGTCCAGCCCAGTCCAAGGTTGTACGGCCCGATGGCTCCCAACTTGGCTCCCACGGATAAGACCCTTCGCGGCTTGGTCATCCCGCTCTTAGTGCTAGACCATGAATACACTCGACGCTCTTATCTAGGTCAAAGTATGGAGCCAGAATGACGAAGCCCCACAAACCCGGTTCCGGAGGGTGCCTTGCTCTCGCTTACTCCGGCCTTGTGCTGGCTCTGGGCATCTACTCGATCGTGGTCCTGCTGACAGTACAGGATCCGATCCTGCTGTCCGGGGTAGCGCTCATCTACCTCACGTTCCCCCTCGGCTGGCTGATCTGGCAGGCGTGGGACCTGCTGCCGATCGGGCTGACGAATCCGATCGTGCTCGTCCTGCTTCTCATGGGCGCGGGCTGGTTCCAGGCGTGGGCGGTCTCGCGCCTCGTGCGGCGGCTGACTCGCCGGGGCGGAGAATCCGCCTAATTGCACGTTAATTGCATGGAAGATCGACAACGAGTCCAAGGAAATCAAAAGCCAGGTTGGGATCACAACCTTGGCCTGGCTTTTCTCTGGTGAAGCGGGTGACGGGAATCGAAACCGCGCTGTCAGCTTGGGAAGTGCATCGAGTACGGCAGGTGAGGCGACTGAGCTGGGCGTTCGGCCGGCCGTGAGTGACCGTGGTTGACCCCTCGTCACCCTGGTTAATGGCCCGACGATCAGAAGCCGAGTTCCAGGTCAGGCGTGATCGGTCACGTAGTCGAAGTACACGGTGAGGCTCGGCCAGTCCCCATCTTCGGTGGTCTCGTTGTGCATGATCACGTCATGGACTTCGACGTTGCCCAACTCCTCGATGCTGTCGGCAACCCTGCGAAGGAGTGCGGGCACCTCTCCCTGTCCTGGTCCTTTCGGGTTGGACTGGGAGAAGTGGTGCATGGTGTAGGTGATCCGCTCGGACAAGCCTTGGCCTTTCTCTGATCGCGTTGCTGTGGCGCAGCATAGAGAGCATGCGGCCTCATGCCGCACACTCCGCCCCTGATCATCCCGTCTGCCGTCGACCCGCCCGCAGGGGAAGCGGACCACGAGCCAGGGCGCCAGGTGGAGCGCCCTACTGGACGAACGACCTGGCGCCCTGGCTCGTGGTCTGCTCGGCTTGTCCCGGGTTGATGGCAGACGGCATGATCAGGCCCCTACCTCAGCCACCGACAGGCTGGCGGTGACAAACGCGCCCTTGGGACCATCCCGGAGCCGGAGCGCCCCCTGCCGGAGGCTGGGTTATTGCCTCGATTAGTGGGATGCCTCGCTGGGAGACTGGCGGTATGGCTAGTTCGTTGTCATTGGTGCGTCGGGTACGGCCCTTTGAAACGCTCGGGAGAGAGGCGTATCGCTCCGAGTGTCGTTTCCTGGACTTCGTGATCGACGGTAGGTCGCTGCTGGAGATGGTGCCCGGGAACGCGGATATGGCGTCGGTCTTATGGTTGGCCCCGGTCCTTGACGACGATGACGACGTGTATCGGCTGCTGGGGCGGTGTGAGTCACCGTTGGATGACGGCAGGGTGCCGTTGTACGTGTGTCCAGAGTGCGGTGATCTCGGCTGCGGAGCCCTGACCGTGGTCGTAGAGGTCTCTTCCGATCACGTGGTCTGGCGGGATCTGGGCTGGCAGACGGATTACTGCGATGAGGTCGACTACGACGATTTCACAACCATCGGTCCGTTCGTGTTCGAGAGAGCCCAGTACGAAGCAGCGCTTGTGGCGGTGCCCGAGTTCCGTGCTCAGGAGCAGTGCGAGGCTCCGGTAGAGGGTTCTCGCCGTTGGTGGATGTGATGGCGTCGCTGATCTGAATCTGATGGAAAGGCGGGTGCTCGCGGCGGCCCGAGCCGCTGGCGGCCGGGACCGGCCCCCAGACCGCATGCCCGGCCGCCGAGCGGGCGCAGGGCCGCGAGGCGGCGCGCAGCGCCGCCCTTGACCGTGGCCGGCACCTGCGCGGCTTCTTCGCCTGCCTCTACTTCGCCGGTCTCCGCCCGGCCGAAGCACTCGGGCTCCGCAAGCAGGACTGCCACCTTCCCGCGATCGGTTGGGGACGGCTCGTCCTGGCCAAGTCCAAGCCGCAGACGAACAAGAAGTGGACCGACAGCGGTGAGGCTCACGACGATCGGGGCCTGAAGCATCGGGCCGAAGATGAGGGCCGCCCCGTGCCGATCCCACCTGAGCTGGTGGCCATCCTGCGCGAGCACATCGAAGAGTTCGGCATCCACGAGGACGGCCGACTGTTCCGGACCTCGCGTGGCGGAGTGATCTCCATCGGGACCTACTGCGAGGTGTGGAGAGCGGCCCGGAACCTGGCATTGACTCCCGAACAGGTCGTCTCACCTCTGGCGGCACGGCCGTACGACCTGCGGCACGCAGCCGTCTCGCTCTGGCTCAACGCCGGGGTGGCGGCTCCCGACGTGGCCGAGCGGGCGGGGCACGGTGTGGACGTACTGCTCAGGGTCTACGCCAAGTGCATCGACGGCGGCGCAGAAATCGCCAATCGCAGAATCGAGGACGCATTGGCTGCATGACCATCCACACCATTAAGGGGCCTCGGGAACGCCGGGGCCTCTTCTCTTTTCACCTCGACACAGCTAAAGGAATCTGGCTCTTCCGCGTCAGCCGGCCTCCATGTTCCAGCCTTCGTCGAGCCTGGCCAGCAGCAGCCTCACACCGGGCCGATGCCCTCCACCCCCGGACGGATCATCAGCGACACGGTGGAGCATGTCCGTGGCATCACGGACGCGCCTCACGATTCCTTCGATGAGGCCGACAGACCCGGCCGACGGGTCCTCGTAGGTCCCGAACCCCGGCTCGGGACAGAAGCATCCCCACCAGTCCAGCAGCGCGTTCAACGCCTCCTGTCGGGGTGGTCCCGGCCGTTCCCCGATCGCCTCCAGAAGCACGCTCGCCGCGGGAACGGCGGCCGGGTAGAGGGTTCCGGCATGGTCGTTCGTGACCGCGTACCGGAGATCGGCCAGCGCGCGGGCGGCCTGCCGAGCGTCTACAGACCGGGTCAGCGCCTCCATCGCCGCTCGGGCGGCCTCCGGGAGGTACCAGGTAGGTCCCGGTATCCGGTCCCAGTCCATATGATCCATGGCTCCCCTCCCGGTTCTCGGGGCAGGATTCTCGGGCGCGGCCTGGGAGAACGTCTCAAGATCCATCCCGCATATATCCCGCGAACATCGGCTGAGAGCCGCTCACGGTGGCCTACCGCTGCACACCCTGGAAACGATCAACGGCGCCTGGTCCAAGGGAAGTCCCTGGTCAGACGCCGTTTTTGATGCTCAGCGGAGAGCGTGGGATTCGAACCCACGAGACCGGTCACCCGGCCTAGCGGTTTTCAAGACCGCCGCCATCGTCCACTAGGCGAGCTCTCCTGGTGACACGTCCCAAGAACGTGTCAGATTGCACACTAGTCTCTCATTGGCCCGGACGTGCCCGAGACCCGGCAGGCGCTGAACAACAAAGCCTGCCGGGCCGGCGGGTCAGGGTTGGGGACCGGCGAAGCCGTCGCCGACCGAGGCGGCCAGGCGGAGGTAGGACTCGCGGGTGGCGGGCTGGAGCCGCTCCAGGTCGATCTCCGCACCCTCCTCCAGATGCGTGTCGTAGGGGACCCGGATGACCGCGCGGCAGCGGGCCGCGAAGTGGGCTTCCAGGCGGTCGAGGTCGACGGTCGACTTCGACCTCGGGCGGACGCTGCACAGCACCACGGTGGCGGAGCGGACCAGTTCCTCGTAGTGGTGGGCCTCCAGCCAGTCCAGGGTCGCCGAGGCGGCGCGGGCGCCGTCCACGGAGGGGGAGCTGACCAGGACGAGCTGGTCGGCCAGCCCGAGCACGCCGGACATCGCCGAGTGGAGCAGGCCGGTGCCGCAGTCGGTGATGCAGATCGAGTAGAAGTTCTCCAGGACCTGGGCGACCGACTGGTAGTCGGACGCACTGAACGCCTCGGACACCGACGGGTCACGATCGGAGGCGAGAATCTCCAGGCGTGAAGGGGCCTGCGAGGTGAAGGCCCTGATGTCGACGTACCTCTTGATCTGCTGGCGCTCGTTGAGCAGGTCGCGAACCGTCGCGGAGGTTTCGAGCTCGACCTTGTCCGACAGGGTGCCCCGGTCGGGGTTGGCGTCGACCGCGATGACCCGGTCTCCGCGTACCTGGGCGAGGGTGGCACCGAGGCCGACCGTGGTGGTGGTCTTGCCGACACCGCCCTTGAGGCTGAGCACGGCGACGCGGTGGTGGCCGGTGGCCACCGGGGTGCGCGCGCGGCCGACCAGCTCGCGACGGCGGCGGACCTCGGGGGACTCGCCCGGCTTGATCAGTCCTGCGGACGCCTTGTAGACCAGCTTCCGCCAGCCCCCGGCGGGCGCGTTGCGACGCCCACGGAGCAACGACTCCGGATCCAGGCTGTCGGCCGACGGCCGGGGGGCCGTGCCCGGAGGGTGCTGCCTGGCCGACGTGCCGAAGGCGGCCGCCGGAGCCGTCTGACGGCGGCGTGCCTGGTACGGCTCCCGCACCGGTTCGGCCGCGTCCCTGCCGGGTGCGAAGGGGTTCTCCCGTTCCATCCGCTCCTGGGCTGAGGCGGCCTCCCGCCCGGAGGCGGCACCTGGCACGAAGGGGTCAGTGCGTTCCTGGGGTGAGCCGCTCTCCCGGCCGGGCGCGAAGAAGTTCTCCCGTTCCGTGCGCTCCTGACCGGAGGAGGAGTCCGAGAAGGCGGAGAAAGTGGAAGGGGAGGAACGTTCCGGTGAGGGTGACGGTGACGCGGCCGGCTCCGGCCTGTCGGCGCCGAAGGACTCTGGAGCCTGGAAAGGCTCGGGCTCACGGGAGGACGGCGGGGCGGGGGCCGGAGCGGGCTCGAAGCGCTCGGGTGACTCCTTCGCCGCCGGTGTCGCCGTGGATTCGCCACCGGTGGGGAACCTGTCGGTTTCCACCGAACCGAAGGTGAAGCGGTCGGCGGTGGTCTCGGCCGCGGGCCGGTCGGTCCCGGTGCTCTCCACGGAGAAGTCTCCGCTGCCGAAGGAGAAGGCCGTGCCGCCCGGGGTGGACTGCGCGCGGTCCTGACCACCGCCGAAGCCCTCACTGCCGAAGCCACCACCGAAGGAGAACCGGCCGGGGTCGGTGCCGCCGAACTCGTCGCTGCCGAAGGTGAACCGCTGGGTGTCCGAGGAGGCCGGCGTGGCCGGCTCAGGGTCGGCGGTCCCGGCGGACGAGGTGGATGAAGGGGCGGGATCGGAGGACTCCGCCTGGCGCTGGGGTTGCTCGAACAGGCCGCGGGACGGCTCGTGCGCGGGCGCCGCGAACGGGGTGCGGATGTGCGGTTCGGTGAAGTCCCCCGCGCTGTCGCCGGGCTCCTGGCGCGGCAGGGGCTTGAGCGGCGCGAGAAAGCCGTCGTTGTCCTGCTTGCCGGATGCCGGGGCGGGCACGGTGAAGGAGCTCACCGTGTCGGAGGCCTCCATCCAATCGGCCGCGTCGGCGTCCTCGACCGGCGGTTCGGCCGTCGGCGAGCTCGTGGCCGGGTGGGCCGAGTCGACGGCCGCGCGGAACAGCGGCGAGGACGCCGTGTCGGGCTCGGCCGGGACCAGACTCCAGGGGTCCTTCGGGTACGGCGAGACGACGGTGTCGTCCACCGTGGTGGCCTTCACCGCCAGGGCCGGCGCCTCCTCCTGCTCTTTGATGGCGTCAAGCCACGCGAGCTGTTCCTCGAGAGATTCCTCACGATCGTGTCTTGCCACCGTGTTCCCCCTCGGGATGGGCATAAAAGGGCAGCAAACACATAGCAGGTTAACGCCCTGTGTTCTTGTCAACGCGAGCAACCACCAAGTTGGCTTGGCGGATACCTTTGCTCACATGCGCGCCATCGTGATCGATAAACCAGGCGGACCGGAAGTTCTGACGTGGCGGGAGGTTCCCGACCCGTTACCCGAGCGCGGCGAAATCATCATCGACGTGGCGGCCTCCGCGGTCAACAGGGCCGACGTGCTGCAGCGGCTGGGTTTCTACAATCCGCCCGCCGGCGCCTCTCCGTACCCGGGACTCGAGTGTTCCGGCGTGGTCGCCGAGGTGGGGCCGGACGCCGTGGGATTCGCGCCGGGTGACCGGGTGTGCGCGCTGCTCAGCGGCGGCGGGTACGCGGAGAAGGTCGCCGTGCCCTGGCAGCAGGTCATGCGGGTGCCCGACGGTGTCGACCTCGTCGAGGCCGCCGGGCTGCCCGAGGTGGCCTGCACCGTCTGGTCCAACGTCTTCATGACCGCGCGCCTACGGAAGGGCGAGACCCTTCTCGTGCACGGCGGCGCCAGCGGGATCGGCACGATGGCCATCCAGCTGGCGAAGGCGTTCGGCTCGCGGGTGGTCGTCACCGCCGGGTCGCCCGAGAAGATCGCCCGCTGTCTGGAGCTGGGCGCCGACGAGGGGATCGACTACCGGCGGGAGGACTTCTCGGAGAAGGTCGAGGCCGATGTGATCCTCGACATCATGGGGGGCAGGTACCTGCCGGGGAACGTCAGGGTGCTCAAGACGGGCGGGCGGCTGGTCGTGATCGGCCTGCAGGGCGGCACGAAGGGCGAGCTGGACCTGGGAGCCCTGCTGGCGAAGCGAGCCTCGGTGCACGGCACCACCCTGCGTGCCCGGCCCGTCGACGAGAAGGGGGTCATCGTCCGCGGGGTGGTGGAGAACGTCTGGCCCCTGGTCGACGCCGGAGCGATCCGGCCCGTGGTGCACGCCCGGGTGCCGCTGAGCGACGCGGCCGAGGCTCACCGGATCCTGGAGTCCGGAGAACACACCGGGAAAATCCTGCTAGTAGGTTGAAGACTATGAACGCTGAGGAGAGCACTCCGCACATCGTTGTCGTGGGCCCCCATGGCTCTCAGGAAGATGAGACCTCCGAGGGACGATCGGTCGCCGACCTGGTCGAGCAGCCCGCCAAGGTGATGCGTATCGGCAGCATGATCCGTCAGCTCCTGGAGGAGGTCCGGGCGGCTCCGCTGGACGAGGCCAGCCGCAAACGGCTCAAGGAGATCCACCAGAGCTCCATCAAGGAGCTGGAGGACGGTCTGGCGCCGGAACTGGTCGAAGAGCTGGAACGGCTGTCGCTGCCGTTCACCGAGGACGTCAACGGCGCCCCGCCGAGCGACGCGGAGCTCCGGGTCGCCCACGCCCAGTTGGTCGGCTGGCTTGAGGGGTTGTTCCACGGCATACAGACCACACTCTTCGCCCAGCAGATGGCGGCCCGCGCCCAGCTGGAGAACATGCGCAGGGCCCTGCCCGGCGGCATCTCCCTCCAGCAGCAACAGCAGGAGGGGCACGGCGCCAACCCCGGCCCCTACCTGTAGGGCCGTCAGGGGCTGTAGAGCCGTTCGAGGACTCCGGCGACCCCGTCGTCGTTGTTGGCCGCGGTCACGTGATCGACCGCGGCCAGCACCTCCGGATGGGCGTTGGCGACGGCGTACGAGATGCCCGCCCAGCGGAGCATCGGAAGATCGTTGGGCATGTCGCCGAAGGCGATCACTTCGTGCGGCCCGATGTCGCGCGTCATGGCGAGATGGGCCAGCGCCGAGGCCTTCGTGACGCCGTACGCGCTCATCTCGATCAGTGCCCGGCCGCTGGAGTGAGTGGGGGTGACCAGATCGCCGACCAGCCCGCAGACCGCCGCGTGGAGAATGTCGGGATCCATCGTGGGGTGGAGTGCCAGCAGCTTGGCGCAGGGCCGCGAGGTGAGCGTGGTCGTCCCCACCCGGAGTCCGGCGACCGCCCTGCTGTCCCACCCGCCGAGACGGAAGTCCGATTCGTGGGCGAATCCACCCTCGTATTCCACTGAGAAGGCGAGGTCGGGAACCTTTTCCCTGAGCCGTCTCACCACCTCTTCAAGCACGTCCGGGTGGATGAGGTGGGATTTGACGATCTGTTCGGTGTGCAGGTCGTAGACGAGGGCTCCGTTGGCGCATATGGCCAGCCCGCGATGGCGCACGGCTCCGGCGACCGTGTGCATCCAGCGGGGCGGCCTGCCGGTCACGAAGACCAGCGCCGCCCCGGCGTTCTCCACAAGCGCAAAAGCGGCGGCTGTACGGGGGGAGACGGTGCCGTCCGAACGCAGAGCGGTGCCGTCGAGGTCGGTGGCGACCAGCCTGGGGCTTCGCATAACAAGTCCCAGTCTGCACTGTGATGGCCGGGGTGTCGGCCCCCAGCATCCCGTCCCAGGAATCTTCCTGATGGCGGGAACACGCATGCGCCGGATAGTGTTAGATGTGATGGCGTTGTATTAGCTGAATCCCGTTGTGAAAACCAGTTTGACTGAGCCACCCCGGGGCCCGCTGTACGACACATGGGGTTCATGAGGTGTGAATCCCAAAGTTTCAAATCCTGAGGGAGAGCTTTAATGGCTCAGGGAACCGTCAAGTGGTTCAACGCTGAAAAGGGCTTCGGCTTCATCGCACCGGATGGCGGTGCACCGGACGTGTTCGTGCACTTCTCCGAGATCCAGGGCAACGGCTACCGTAGCCTCGAAGACGGCCAGCGGGTCGAGTTCGAGATCACCCAGGGCCAGAAGGGCCCGCAGGCCTCGCAGGTCCGCGCCGTCTGACGCATAGACCTCTTGGTTGAACCTGTTTGACCGGAAGGCGGGGTTCGCTCCTGGCGAACCCCGCCTTCCGCATTTCCGGGACATCCCAACTCGCGGTCGGGCGATCATTCGGCCGCCTGTGCGGCCCCACCGCCTCCGCCCGCGAACACCGGCCCCCGCGCCGCCCCCGCCCTCGTCGGCGGCCGGCAGGCGAGAGCCTCACCGGTGGACAAGACCCGAGAGCCGCCAGGTGAGACCCCGGCGGAAGGCCGGGCTGATCGCCAAGGCCCGCAGGACCAGGTTCCTGAACGGCCGCAGGCTCCTGTTCACATTGGCCGGCCCGAGGAGCCGACCGGCGAAGGTGACGACCTGGAGGGCGACGGTCGGCGGTGTATCGGTCCGGATCCGCCTGCTCGCCGCTGAGAGCGACTGTGAGGGCTTCGATCAGGGCGATGGCGCCTGGGACGCCGATGTTCATTCCCTGCCCTCCTGCGGGACTGTGGACGTGCGCGGCGTCGGCGGCGAGCAGGACCCGCCCGGCACGGAAGGTGCGGGCCACCCGGTGGTGGACGCGGAAGCGCGTCCACCAGACGACCTCGCCGACCACCGCCCGCTCCCTTCGCGGGCCCCGGCTGTCCAGCACCCCTGGACGAAGGCCACGTCGGGGTCGCGGGGTGCCTCGTCCACCGTGGAGACGATCCGGTGGGTGCCGTCGGGCAGCGGTGCGACCACGACCAGCCCGGCGGGTGCGAAGTAGAGGACCACCTCGTCGTCCGGCACCCCGCCGGTAAGCCGCACGTCGGCCAGGCTGAACGACTCCGCGTACTGCCCGCCCTCGAACTCGATGCCTGCCTGCTCACGGACCGTGCTGTGCATGCCGTCGGTAGTCGCCATGACCCGCGAGGAGATCGTCGACTGGCTCGGCCCCACGGTGCAGCGCTATCTCACGGACTGACCGCCCTGGTCGGCTGGAGGGCCGCGGGGCGGTCTGCGACATGAACGCGTGAAGACCCCGCCGCACCTACGACGGGGCCTTCGCGGACGGCTACCTGACGGGTTCGAGCACGTCGAGGCCGACGTACGGGCGCAGGGCCTTGGGCAGCACGACGGAGCCGTCGGCCTGCTGGTGGTTCTCCAGGATCGCGACGATCCAGCGGGTGGTGGCCAGCGTGCCGTTCAGGGTGGCCACGTGCTGGGGCTTGCCACCGGAGTCACGGAAACGCACCCCGAGGCGGCGGGCCTGGAAGTCGGTGCAGTTGGAGGTCGAGGTGAGCTCGCGGTAGCGGCCCTGGCTCGGCACCCACGCCTCGCAGTCGAACTTCCGGGCGGCCGAGGTGCCCAGGTCTCCGGCCGCGGTGTCGATCACCCGGTAGGGCAGCTCGACCTTGGCCAGCATCTCCTTCTCCCAGTCGAGCAGGCGCAGGTGCTCGGCGTGCGCCTCCTCCGGCCGGACATAGGAGAACATCTCCACCTTGTCGAACTGGTGGACCCGGATGATGCCCCGGGTGTCCTTGCCGTACGAGCCGGCCTCGCGGCGGAAGCACGAGGACCATCCCGCGTAGCGGTACGGCAGCGCGGAGCCGTCCAGGATCTCGTCGCCGTGGTAGGCCGCCATCGGCACCTCGCTCGTGCCGACCAGGAACAGGTCGTCGCCGGGCAGGTGGTAGACCTCGCCGGCGTGGGCGCCAAGGAAGCCGGTGCCCTTCATCGACTCCGGCTTGACCAGCACGGGCGTGATCATCGGGACGAAGCCCGCCTCGATCGCCTGCTGCATGGCCATGTTGAGCAGCCCGAGCTGGAGCCGCGCGCCGACGCCCCGCAGGAAGAAGAACCGCGAGCCCGACACCTTCGCGCCGCGCTCCATGTCGATGGCGCCGAGCAGCTCGCCGAGCTCCAGGTGGTCTCTGGGCTCGAAGTCGAAGGACGGCTTCTCGCCGATCTCCTCCAGGACGACGTAGTCGTCCTCGCCGCCCCCCGGAGCGCCCTCCTCCACCAGGTTGGGCACCGTGTAGACCAGCTCATCGAGCTCGGCGGCGAGCTTCTCCGCCTCGGCCTCGGCCGACTTGACCTGCGAGGAGAGATCCTTCGCCCGCTCCAGCAGGCTCGCCTTCTCCTCCCCTGAGGCGCGGGAGACCGACTTGCCGACGGTCTTCTGCTCGGCGCGGAGCGTCTCGAAACGGCTCAGCGCACCACGTCGGCGCTCATCAAGGTCGAGCAGCGTGTCGACGACAGAGTCGTCCTCACCGCGGGCACGCTGCGACGCCCGTAGCCGGTCCGGATCCTCACGAAGGGTACGCAGGTCAATCACAGTCACAGGCTACCGAGGTACGGCTCGCGTCCGCGCCCGGTTTGCTCCGTACCGGCCGACGATCAGCTCTGGCCGGTACGGATCCTGTCGAGCCAGGCGGCGGCCTCGGCGAAGTCGTCGTTGTTCGTACCGCGCTTGATCTGCGGTGCGAAGGCGTCGGCGCGCGGGTAGCTGCCCAGGAAGCGCACCTTGGCGGAGATCCGGTGCAGACCGGAGATCGCCTCGCCGACCCGGGCGTCGGCGACGTGGCCCTCGAAGTCGAAGTGGAAGAAATAACGGCCGATGCCGTCGCCGGTGGGCCGCGACTCGATACGGGACAGGTTGACGCCGCGGACGGAGAACTCGATCAGCATCTCCAGCAGCGCGCCCGGGTGGTCGTCGGCCAGGAAGACCACCAGGGAGGTGCGATCGGCACCGGTCGGCTCGGGCAGCTGGCCGGGACGGGTCACCCGGACGAACCGGGTCACGGTGTCGGTGCGGTCGCCGATCCCGGTCGCGAGCTGGACGAGGCCGTAGTGCTCACCGGCGATGCGCGCGGCGATGGCCGCGTCGTACGGCGAGCCGGGGATCGCGACCTCCTGCGCCGCCGCCGCCGTCGACGGGGCGGCGACCACCACGGCGTCGGGCAGCTCGCGGGCTGTGAAGTTGCGGCACTGGGTGATGGCCGCCGGGTGGGTGAAGACCCTCTTGATGTGTCCCATCTCGGTGCCGGGGCGCGCCAGGAGCGAGAACTCGACGGGCAGCAGCAGCTCCGCGGTGATGAGCAGCGGCTCCCCCTGGGCGAGCTCGTCAAGGGTCGTGGTGATGGCGCCTTCGAGCGAGTTCTCCAGCGGGACGACTGCTCCGTCCGCCTCGCCCCGCCGGACCGACTCAAGGGCCGCGGTGATGTTCGGGCTCGGCAGACGCTCGGCCTCCGGCGCCAGGATGCGCAGGGCCTCTTCGGTGAAGGTTCCCTCCGGTCCCAGGTAAGCGAATTTCGGCATGACCTCAGGTTATCCGGCGACTGTCGAAAAATGTGCCCAAGGTCGCACCTCCGGGCCGCTTGGTCCTCCCCAAGACCACCCGAGGTCGCTCCGCATTAAGCTGCTTCACCCCACAAGTCACATCAAACTTGGTCATTTCACGCCACGGATCACCCCGTATCAGCGGAGTGCCTGGAATGCCGCTCTCCGTCTGGGCAGCCACACCCCCAGCAGCCAGACCAGGAAAAGCGCGCCCAGCCCGAACCCGTTCTGCACGATCTTGCCGAGCACGGGGCTGAGCACCGGGATCTCCGCCGCCTTGATCGTCACCCCCCACCAGGGGATCGGCAGCACGTAGTAGAGCCAGACCCCGGCGGCCACCCGGACCCTGACCGGGTCGCGCCCGTCGCCGGCCAGCGCCCCGAGCACCACGACCACCCAGGCCAGGTGGTGGATCCAGGCGACCGGGGAGAGCAACACCGCCATCAGCCCGACCAGGGCGACCCCGGCCACCGGGTGCCCGTCGAGCAGCGCCCGGCGAGCGTGGCGGAAGCCGTACCAGGCGACCACCGCGACCAGCGCCACCCAGAGCAGGCTCGTCAGCACGTCGGGCAGGTAGAGCCGGATGAGCATGCCGCGCATCGACTGGTTGGTGGTCGCGGCGTTGGCACCGAGCCGCTCGGGGTCGAGCAGCGCGCGGAACCAGAAGTCGGCGGCGTCCGCCGGGATCACCACGAACGGCAGCAGGGTCAGCAGCGCGGCGGTGAGCGCGGCGATGAGGAAGGTGTCGCGCTGCTCCCGTCTCGCCCCGGGGCCGAAACCGGTGATGAGCAGGTAGATCAGGAAGACGCCGGGGGTGAGCTTGACCGCGGTGGCCAGGCCGATCAGCATGCCGCGCGGCCACACCGGTCGCCTGGCCACGCAGTCGGCCAGGCAGAGCGCGACGAGCAGGATGTCCACCTGGCCGAAGCGGACCTGGTCCCTGATCGGCATCAGGTAGGTGCACGCGATCATCAGGACGGCGAACAGCAGCGGCGCCCACAGCCGGTCCATCCCGCGCAGTCTCTCCAGACCACCCGCCCAGCCCGCCCCATGGGGCCGGGTACGCGCATCCGCCCGTGCCAGGTCTCCGGCGGGCGTACCGGGAACGACCACCGGCGAGGCCGGCACCGCGCCCTGGGTGCCCGTCCCGGTGAGCAGGGCGCGGAAGGAGAGCCCGACGGTGACCGCCAGGGTCAGGAAGATCAGCGCCGTCCACGCCCACTGCGCCGCCGGCCACGACATCGCCGCCAGCGGGGTGGCCAGCAGGGCGGCCACCGGCGGGTAGGTGAACGGCAGCAACTGCGGCGCCGGGGTGACGAACCCGTAGACGGACCGGCCCTCCAGCACCGCCTCCCCGCCGGTACGGTACACATCCAGGTCGACCAGGCGCTGGTCGTCCACGTTGCCCAGCCAGTAGAGCACCAGCGGGGCCACCGCCGCGGCGACCAGCAGCAGCGCGGGCAGCCAAGGTAGCCACCTCAACCACGTCAGCCACGTCCACGTGCGCCGTCCGGCCGTGGTCACCTCGCCAGTCCTCACGACCAGGCAGGCTACCGTGGGGCCGGGGAAACGGCCGCCCGACGGATACGGACAGGGGAACGGATGGCTTCGACACCGCGCGGTCGCGGGCTCGCGCGCCCGGCCGCCACCGGGACGCCCGGCGCCGCGACACGGCCGGGGCGGCCCGCGCGGCCGACGCGCCCCCTGCCCGCCGGGACTCCGCCCGCCGAGGTCGTCATCCGGTACGGAACACGCGGGTCACACGGCTCGAAAAAGAATCGGCCAGCGGGGTTCTCCAGGACCGTGCTGATCATGCTGGCCGGGGTCTGCGGGCTCCTGGGAGCCCTTGGGGCCGGTACGGCGAGCGCCTCGGTGGCGAGGGCGCTTCCCGAGCGGGTCGTGGTCATCGGGGTGCCGGGGCTGGAGTGGAGTGACCTGGACCCGGAGTGGACCCCGAACCTGTGGAGGCTCGCGGGCGAGGGCGGGTCCGCCTCCATGTCCACCCGGGCGGTTCCGCCGCCGGACCGGGGGATCACCTGCCCGGTGGCGGGCTGGCTGACGATCTCCGCGGGCCAGCGGGCAGGTGCCCCGGGCGCGGGCTGCGCGCTGCCGCGCACGCCGGAGGCCACCTCCGACGGCGGGGCGAGCGTGCCCGGCTGGGACGAGCTGTCCGCTTTCAACGCCACCACCTCCTACCGGCCGGTGCTCGGGCAGCTGGGTCGGCTCGCGGCCGGAGCGGGCCTGAAGGTGGCCGCCGTCGGGCCGGGGGCCGCGCTCGCCGCCGCCGATACATCAGGAAAAATCGCGAAATACGCGGCGAACATCGAGGAACTCGGCGAGCTGTCCCCGTACGGGCTGATCGTGGTGGAGGCCGACGACCTGGCCAGGGCCTGGATCGGCGGCGGCCTCACCCCGGACGGCGTCCCGGTCTCGATGACCGCTCAGACCAGGCGGGAGGCCGTGGCCAGAGCCGACCACGTGGTGGGCGCGGTCCTCGACCGCCTGCCCCCGCCACGCGCGGCCGCCACCGCTCCGGCGACGCCCCCCACGCCGACCTCCGAAACCACCCGGGCCCCCGGAACCGCGCAGACTCCGGAAGCCGGAAAGACACCCGGGAGCGGGACCACGGTCCTGCTCGGCGGCCTGGCCGACACCTCGATCGCGCCGCACCTGCACGTGGCGATCGCCCGGGGCCCGTCTCCCGGCGGTGAGCCGTACCCGCGCGGCTACCTCACCGCCACCTCCACCCGCCAGGACGGCCTGGTCGCCAACACCGACCTGACCGCCACCGCGATCGACCTGCTGGGCCTGCGGGCCCCGAACGGGGTCGTCGGCCGCGCCTGGCAGGGCCAGGAGCCGAGCGGGGAGCCGGTCGCGGCGACCGTGCGGAAGCTGGCGGACGACGACCTGGCGAGCCAGGTGCTGCGCGAGGTGCGAGGACCGTTCTTCGCGGTGTTCGTGGCGGTGCAGATCCTGTTCTACCTGCTGGCCGCCGTCGCGATCCGGCGGGGCTGGGGCGGCTCCCGAGCCCTGACCGCCGTCCAGGTCGTCGCCGTGGTCAGCGGGGCGATCGCGGTCTCCACCTTCCTGGCGCAACTCGTCCCCTGGTGGAGCCTGCCCGCCCCGATGGCCGCGGTGATCGTGACGATCCTCGGATTCGCCTGCGTGATCACGGGGGTGGCGTTCGCCGGGCCGTGGCGGACGCACCCGCTGGGCCCGCTGACCGTGGTCGCCGCCATCACCTCGATGGCGCTGCTGGCCGACGTGATGACCGGCTCGGTGCTCCAGGTGAACGCGGTCACCGGCTACGAGCCGGTGACCGGCGGGCGCTTCTACGGTTTCAGCAACATCGCCTTCGCCGTCTACTCCGCCGGTACGATCCTGGCCCTGGCCGGGACGGCCCAGTGGCTGATCTCACGCGGCCGGCGCGGGCTCGCGCTCGCGGTGTGCGTGACGTACGGGGGGCTGGCGGTGTTCGCCGACGGCTGGCCCGCGTGGGGCGCCGACTTCGGCGGGGTCCCGGCGTTCCTGGTGGGGGTCGCCATCCTCGTGATCCTGCTGGCCGGTGGGCGGGTCTCACCGGTCAAGCTGGGCCTGGCCGGTCTGGCGGGTGTCCTGCTGATCGGCACCATCGCGGTCGCCGACTGGCGCAGGCCCGCCGACCAGCGCACCCACCTGGGCGCCTTCGTCCAGCAGGTGCTGGACGGGGAGGCATGGACCGTGGTCGGCCGCAAGTTCGGCGCGATGATCGGGGTCACGGTCGGCAACTGGTCACTGTCCCTGCTCACGCTGGTCGCGCTGGCGTTCCTGTTCCTGGTGCTCGACCGCCCCTCGCGATGGGGGGCCTCGGCCCTGGGCCGGGCCTACGCGCTCTCGCCCGCGCTGCGTGCCGGGCTGATCGGCGCGCTGGCCTGCGCGCTGATCGGCTTCCTGATGAACGACTCGGGCATCGCGATCCCGGCGATGGCGCTCACGGTCGCGGTTCCACTGACGCTCGCCGCCTCCGTGCGCGCCCTGGCGCTCTCGCCGCCCAGCACGCCAGGGCGATCGTCAGTGCCAGCAGCGTCCACGGCACCACCCGCTCCCTGAGCAGGGTCTTCATCCAGAGCAGGTCCTCGGGGCGCAGCGCCTCCCTGGCCGGCAGGTAGCCCAGCGACAGCGCGACGACCCTGGCGACCATGAAGCCCTCCAGCACGGGCCAGGACGCCATGGCCAGCAGCGCGAAGGCCAGCCCGTCGTACCAGGGCAGCGCGTACGGCGCGGCGAACAGCCAGGCGACCACCATCACCGCGGCGACCGCGGGCGCGGTGTCGCCGGGCGCGGTCTCCGCGGGCAGTGCCCGCAGCAGCAACCAGGCCAGGCAGACCATCAGCAGCAGGGAGCCGATCTGGATCCAGGCCGAGTACGCGCCCGGCCCGAAGAGCGACTGGAGCCCCACCTTGACGAGCTGCCAGGGCGTGGCGAGGGAGACCTTCCTGCTGGCGGCGCTCACCTGGTCGAGCACGTGCGGCCCGGCGACGGCGTAGATCGCCACTACGGTGGCCGTCGCGGTCCCCGCCACCACGGCGAGCCTGCCCGGCGAGCGGCGCAGCTCCCACGCCGGGCCGAGGGCGACGAGCCCGGCGTTGAGCTTGACCCCGATGCCCACCCCGAGCAGCAGCCCGGAGGCGGCCCCGCGAACCGTGAGCGCGGCGACCATGCAGGCGATGGCGAGGGTGTCGATGTGCATCCCCGCGCCCAGGTGGTAGATCATCAGCGGGTTGGCCGCCCAGAGCAGTGCCGCCCGCCCGCGCAGTTCCTCGTCCCCCCTGGCGAAACGGTGCAGCAGCAGCGCGGTACCGATGAACGCCGCGGCGTTGACCGCGGCCATCACGAAGACCGTCAGCCGGACCGAGTCGCCGCCCACGAGGCTCGCCAGCGCCTGTACCGCGGTGGCGACCGGGCCGTAGACACTGGTCACCCCGGCCCACTCCTCCACCGCGCCGGTGACCGGATCGTGGGGCAGCAGGGCGGGGGTGACCGCGTAGGGGTCCTGGCCGAGCGTGACCAGCCGACCGTACGCGGCGTAGTTGAGATGGTCGGCCGAGCCCGAGGGCGGCAGGAAGGCGAGCAGCCCCGCGGTGGCGCAGCCCGCCATGAGCAGCCATCGCGCCTCCGGCCTCCACCGGGACCTGAGCGCGGCGGCGAGCCCGAGCCCGCCCAGGACGATCGCGGCGGCGCCCATGGCGATGACCAGATGGGCGCTCACCGGAACGTCCAGCGAGTACGGCGGCTGCCAGGACGGCCCGGGCAGCCTCGGGACCATGGCGGAGGGCCCCAGCAGCCCGATCAGGACCGTGACCGCCACCGAGAGCCCCATGGCCCCGAACGCGGCGATGTCGAGCCTCCGCGGCATGCCGCCGAAGGGGCTCCGCCTCTTGTCGCCGACCGACGCCTCCAAGCTCACCCGCAGATTCCAGCACATCCCACAGGTGCCCGGTGCGGCAGCGGCGGACCGGACGGCACCGCGAGGAGCGGCGGGCGACCTGTTCTCCCGGTGGCCCCGGCCGTTCCCGCATCCCGCGTGTGACCTCGGCCGACCCGCGACGACTACCCGCACCGCCGACTCTCGCATGACCTCTGACCTGCAAAGACATCACAGATATGGAGGCCGCGAGTCCTCGCCGGACCCGCGAGGAGCCGCTCGGCCGGGTGAATGCCGCCAGGCTCAGCGGCGGACCAGGAGGGCGCGGGCGACGTCGCGGAACTGCCTGGCCCGATGGAGCTGGGCCCGCCAGTCGGTGCCGGTGGCCCGGTGGGCCATCTCCACCTGGACCTCGCGTACCCGAAAGCCCTTTCTGAGCAGATCGATCGTGAGACCGGTCTCCACGCCGAAGCCGTGGGCCAGTGGCCGGGCGGCTTCGAAGGCCGCCCGGGTCAGGCAGCGCTGGCCGTTGAGCGGCTGGACGGGCGTCCAGCCGGTGGCACGCTCGACGCCCTCACGGGCGAGCTTCACGACGAACCCGTGGCCGCCGAGCTTCACCCGGGTGGCGAAGACGGCGATCGTCATGTCGACCTCGCCCGCCGCGACCGGCTCGATCAGCGGCGCGGCGGTACCGGCGGTCTCCCCCAGGTCGGCGTCGAGGAACAGCAGGTGCCGGGGCTCCTCGTCGTCGAGCAGGCGGACGGCCTCGGCACCGCTCTCCATCGCGGCGGCCTTGCCCCGGTTGTGGCTGTGCCGCACGACGTGGGCCCCGGCCACCTTGGCCACCCGCCCCGTCTGGTCGGTCGAGCCGTCGTCGACGACCATGACGAGATCGACGCCGGGGAGCGCCAGGGCCGCGGCCACGGTCGCCCCGATCCGATCATCCTCGTTCTTGGCGGGAATGATCGCCGCCGTACCGGTCATCGAACACCTCCAGCGTGGAAACCCCGGGCTTCGGCCGTGGGGAGCGGGTCATCCCTGGGATTCGGAGGTCATCAGCTTCTCCGGCAGGGTCTCGTGCACGACGAAGACCGAGTCTAGGCCCGTGACCTGAAGGATCTTGCGTACGGCGGGCCGGGGCGCCGCCACCTCCAGTGTGCCGCCGCGCTCGCGCAGCCGCTTGAGCGCGGAGAGCAGCACGTTCATGCCGGTGGAGTCACAGAACTCCACGGCGGACATGTCGAGGACCACGAGCATGGTCTGGCTCTGCCCGAGCAGCCGGGTGAACTCGGCCTGCAGGCGAGGTGCGGTGTATAGGTCGATTTCGCCAACGATGGTCACGACGGTGTGCCCGGCATGAGATCGAGTTGAGACTTTTAGCTCCACAGCGGGCACACTAGCGGCGCGAGAGCCACCGGTCACGCTCTCTTGAACAACCCGAGTCGTCCGCCCTTTGTCCCCCGTTTCGGCCTCATGGAAACCCGGAGTGCGCGAAGCTTGACACTGCGCAACACCGGCTTGGCCGGAAAAGGGAGAAGACCCGACACTCCCGATCATCGCTGCGCTACGGCAGTGACAGCCGTTGAGTTACAGGAAACGGGCTCGAACGCATCCATGAACACCGATCTACCCGAGGATCTCCAGCGGCAGCGGCTCCGGGAACACCTGGAGTCCATGATCACTCGTACCGACAAGGCCACCTCGTGGCGCGATGCGGCGAGTTCACTGCGGAGCCTGGTGAACCACGAGGGACACGTCCCGATCAGAACCAGCCTGTCGACCGAGGACCTCGACTTCCTCGAAGGGGCGCGCGAAGAGCTCCTCGACTTCGCCACGCTCGGCGTCAGGCTGCTCGACCTGCACCAGCCCCGTGACGCGGGCGGCATCACCAGCGACACGGCACATCCGATCCTGCGCTGCCGCAGCTGCATGTGGCGCTGGCCGTGCCCGACGTTCCGGGCGATGGTGGAGTCCCTGGGCACCACCAGGAGGCTCACCTCCTGCCGGCACGTCGAAACCGGCACCGCCGAGGACGACGAGTGCGCGCAGGTGACCCTCATGGTCTCGGTGAGACCCGAGAGCGACGCCACGACCGCGCCGACCTCCAACGGCAACGGCCCCGGCTGACGGCCCGAACCGGCGGCTCGCCGGACCCGGGCCGATCGGATCAGGGCCGGTGACGGCGCCCCGCGACGGCGCCCCGCGACGGCGGCCGGCGGTGCCGTTCAGACGGAGATCGGCAGGCGGATCTCGAAGCGGCAGCCCGGGCCGGAGTTGACGACGCCGATCGCTCCCTCGTGGGCCTCGACGATGCCGCGCGCGATCGCCAGGCCGAGGCCCGCTCCGGCGCCGTCGGCACTGGGCGTGCGGGCCGCCTCGCCGCGGAAGGCGACGTCGAAGACGCGGGGCAGGTCGTCCGCCGGGATGCCGCCGCAGCAGTCGGCGACGGACAGGCAGGCGATCTGGCCCTCGATCGAGGCGCGGACCAGGACGGTGCCGTCGCCGGGAGTGTGCCTGATCGCGTTGACCACCAGGTTGCGCAGCGCCCGGGAGAGCTCGGCCGCGTCGGCCTGAACGGGGATCACCGGGTCGACCTCGCCGGCCAGCCGCACCCCCTTGGCCCTGGCCAGTTGCTCCACCCCGGCCAGCGCGTCGGCGATCAGGTCGCCGAGGCCGATCCGGTTGCGTGACAGGCGCAGCGCCCCCGCGTGGATCTTGGACAGCTCGAAGAGGTCGTCGACCATTCCCGACAGCCGGTCCACCTCCAGACGGATCTGCCGGTGGTAACGGCCTACGGTCTCGGGGTCGGCGACCACCCCGTCCTCCAGGGCCTCCGCCATGGCCCGCATGCCCGCCAGCGGGGTACGCAGGTCGTGGCTGACCCAGGCGACGAGCTCACGGCGCGCGCTCTCCAGGGCGCGCTCGCGCTCGTGGCCCAGGCGCAGGCGCCGGTAGGCCTGATCCAGGCTCCCGGCGATCGTGCCGAGCTCGGCGGGGAGACCTCCGGGTGGGGTGAACTCCCCCGAGTCGGGCACCGCGTGCACGGCGTCGACGAGCCTGCGGCTGGCCGCCACGACCCGGCGGGCGAGCACCGTCGCGACGCCCAGCCCGACCAGACCACCCACCGCGACCACGCTGAGCACGATGTCCCTCGGCGTACCCTCAATGATCATTTTCAGGGTGATGGCGACCACGCCGCCCACCGTCGCCACCACGGTCACCACGACGACCACCGCGAGCATCGCGCCGATCGACCGCTCGCGCAGCAGCCACATCGCCCCCAGCCCGGCGAGCGCGACCAGCAGGCCGAGGCCGGCGGTGACCGCGACGATCAGCAGGATCTCGGGGATCACGGCTCCACCAGCGGTTCGTAGCGGTAGCCGACGCCCCACACCGTGACGATGCGCCGGGGAACGGTCGGATCCGGCTCGATCTTCTCGCGGAGGCGGCGGACGTGGACGGTCACCGTGGAGGAGTCGCCGAAGGACCAGCCCCAGACCTGGTTGAGCAGCGCGGAGCGGCTGAAGGCCTGGCGGGGGTTGCGCATCAGGTGGGCCAGAAGGTCGAACTCGCGGGCGGTCAGCATGATCTCGTCACCTCGGAACCGCACCTCGTGCGCCCCGACGTCGACGGTCAGATCACCGTCCCTGAGCACCCCGGTGCCGGTCGGCAGCGAGGCGCCGCGCGCCCGCCGCAGCACCGACTGCACGCGCAGGGCCAGTTCCCTGGGGCTGAAGGGCTTGGTGACGTAGTCGTCGGCACCGGTCTCCAGACCGACGACCCTGTCCATCTCCTCACCCAGCGCGGTCAGCATGATCACTGGAACCGGCCACCGCTCCCTGAGCTTCCTGCACACCTGGAGCCCGTCCATCTTGGGGAGCATCAGGTCGAGCACCATCAGGTCCGGCGGGTTGGACAGCGCGCGCCTGAGCGCCTCGGCGCCGTCTCCGACGCACTCGACCACGTGACCGTCACGTTCCAGGTAGCGGGCCACCACCTCGGCCACCATCGGATCGTCGTCGACCACCAGAATCCGCGCGCTCATGACCTCAACGGTAGGCCCACGAGGGGAGATCCCTAAGCCGTGTCACCGGTCCGTAAGCACTCGATCGTTACGATCAAGGCGCCCGCCGCTTCCCCTGTCAGCGTACGGTGGAACACATGAGTCGTATCGTGCTGGCGGTCCTGGGCGCCCTGCTTGCGCTCTATGTGGTGTTCGGGCTCGTGCTGCCCGCCCTTTTCGGGCTGCTGAAGTTCGTGATCGTGCTGGCGGTCGTGGCCTTCGTGGTCGTCGCCCTGGTCACCGTGGTGTCCAAGTCCAAGAGATGAACCTGCTCCTCGCCGTCCAGACACTGACGGTCTGGATGTTCGACGGCGGCGGCGTCCTGACGGCGACCGCCGTGGTCGGGCTGGGCGTGCTCCTGCTCGCCTGGGCACTGCGACCGGCGCCCGTCACCTCCGGTGCGCGGGCGCGGTCGCCGCTGTCGCGGCGCGATCGGGCCAGGCGGACGATGTTCGTCCGGCAACGCGACCCCGACGCGGCCGGGAGATCCCGGCCCAGAGCACCCTCCGCGGGCCCGGCGCCCGCGTAACCCCCCGCGACCACCGTGTGCCGCGCGCACGCGCTCTGATAAACCCCCGCGGTGCGCGGGCGTCCTCTGTACCGTCTCCACTCCGGTCAGAAGGGCCCCAACCATGTTCGACCCCGTCATCGGGTTCACCGCCGACCTCATCACCGCGCTCGCGGGGCCACTGGGCTCCACCGCGCTCGCGATCGTCGTTTTCACACTCCTCGTCCGGCTCCTGCTGCTCCCGCTCAGCGTCATGCGGGCCAGGGGCGAGCGGGCCAGGATCCGCCTCGCGCCTGAGGTCCGGAAACTCCAGAAACGCCACGGCCGCCATCCCGAACGGCTCCAGCGGGAACTGGCCGCCCTCTACGCGAGGGAGAGGACCTCACCGCTGGCAGGCTGCCTGCCGTCGGTGGCGCAGTTGCCGTTCCTCATGGTGACCTACCAGGCGTTCGTCTCCTCGACGATCGCCGGCCAGGCCAACGCACTGCTGACCCACGGGCTCCTCGGGGTGCCGCTCGGCCAGCAGTTCGCGGGCACGGTGGCCGGGTTCGGGCTGCTCAGCGGCCCGACCCTGGTCTTCGCCGGGCTTTTCCTGCTGCTCGTCGCCGTGGCGTGGGTCGCCTCCCGCCAGACGCGGAGCACGATGAGCGAGGACGTCCAGCCCGCGGCGCTGCGCCGGATGCTGCCCCTGCTGCCGTACGGGACCGTGCTGGTCGCGGCGGTGCTGCCGCTCGCGGCCGGAATCTACCTGCTCGTCACGACGGCCTGGAGCACCGGGGAGCGGGCGGTACTGCACCGGCCCGCGCTCGCCGGAGGCTGACGACACTCCGGACGGAGGAGGTGCCGTCCCGCTTCATGACAGGCGAAGCGGGACGGCACCCGGCGGAAGGACTATCCGCATTCCCTGAGGGCGGGTTCGGGGGTGGAAACATGGCCGTTACCTACCGTGTTGACCGACGTGACCACCGCCCAGACCGTGGTGATGTCCCCCTCATGCCTGACTCCCCATGTCGAGGCCAGATATTCGACGATTCCGAGGCCTCGCCCTCCCAGGGAGGAGAGCGTCGGGCGCCCTGCCCTTGGCTCGGTGGCCGCGCCACCGTCACTCACCGCAACCTCGACCTGCTCCTCGGTCCAGTGCCATGACACCCTGATCTGCCCCGACGGCAACGGGTGCGCGTGACGCAGCGCATTACTCAGCAACTCGCTGACCACGAGCACCGCGTCGTCTATAGCGGTCTCGTACACACCCCGTTCCTGCAGGTCAGAGCAGAGGCGTTGGCGTGCGACAGCGACGCTGGACGGTGCATACGGCAACAACACGACGCTCGACGCACTCACCTCCCCGTATGCCTTTCCCCCCTGAGGAACTCACCCCAGTACGACCGAAATGCCCCGTTAGATAGCCTCGGAAACCGAGCAGCAATTACAGCTTGTGCACATTCGACAATAGATCAGCGGATCCGTTACCGACTCGTTACCGCCTTGGCGTGTCGATCAGGTAAGAGCGTCCGGCGTGTCGGCGATGCGGAGTGCCAACCTCATCCGGGTGCCGCCCGCGGGGCGTGGATGCGCCGACACCTCTCCTCCCTGGGCCCGTGCCAGGCTGCGCACGATGTAGAGACCAAGCCCGACTCCGCCGAACCTGCGGCGGTCACCGCTGTCCGCCTGGACGAAGCGGTCGAAGACGCGCTCCCTGCTGGCGTGGGCGATACCCACGCCCTCATCGTCCACGACCAACACCACCCGGTCACCATCCACCCATGCCTCTACCCTGATCAGACCACCGTCCGGCGAATATTTGAAAGCGTTCTCCAGCAGCTGGGCCAGCAGGATATCGGTGGCCAGCGCGTCGCCGGAGACCAGGGGCAGGTCATCGGGGACGTCGACCTCGACCCGGTGCAGATCCGACAGGATCGGCAGGCCCAACGTGGCTCCCCGCACCAGCTCGGCCAGGTCGAAGCCCTCGATCCTGAGCGTGAGCTCGCCGGCCCCCGCGCGCGAGCCCAGCAGCAGGTGGTCCATGAGCTGGCCGAGGGAACGGGCCCGCTCGGCGATGATGTGCACCGCGGCACGGCGCTCGGCGTCGGTCATGCTGTCCCAGCGGTCGTCGAGGGTGCCGGCGAAGCCGCGGACCACGGTGATCGGGGTGCGGAGCTCATGGCTGGTGGTGGCCAGGAAGAGATCCTTGGCCTCCTCCAACTCCTTCGCGCGGGTGATGTCGCGGAAGTCGACCACGATCTCGCCCGTCTCCACGATCTCCGCGCAGAGCACGTCCAGCCAGATGCCCGAGGGCAACTGGATGGTGAGCTTCTCTCCCGGTGCCGGGAGCTGGAACGGGGGCGGACCGCCGATCACCTCGGCGGAGTGGAAGCCGGTCAGCTCGCTGGCGGCCGGGTTCCACTGGACGACCCGGCCCAGCTCGTCGAGGACCGCTATGCCGTCGGCGCTGGCGTCGAACACCGCTCGCTCGTGGGCCCGCTGCCGTACGGCCTCCTGGTAGGCCATCGCGTTGCCCACGGCGATGCCCGCGTGACCCGCGAGGAGCTCCAGCAGCTCCAGCTCCAGGTGGCCCACCTTGCGCTTGGCGAAGAGCGCGTACAGCGCGCCGTACGGTCGCCCGCCCATGGCCGCGAGACCGAGCGCGATGGTGTGCAGGCCGGGCAGCTGCGACCAGATCAGCTCGTCCAGCCGGTCCTGGTCACCGGTCTCCAGCAGGATGGTCCTGCCCTCGCGCAGCAGCTTGCCGACCAGGCTGGTGCGGAGGTCCGCCGTGGAGTTCCGCATCGAGCCGGGAAGGTTGTGGCGGGCCACGAGGCGGAGCCGGTCGCCCTCGATGAGCACGAACCCGCCCGCGTCGGCCCCGGTCAGGTCGGCGAGGCTGGCCGCGATCCGGTCGAGCACCGCGGGCAGCTCCAGCTCGGCGTTGATGTCGGCGACAACGTCGGTGAGCCGGCGGACGAGCTGTGCCCGGCGGGCGTTGCGGTCGTTGGCGCTCTCGTCGTCCTGGGCCAGGTGGTAGACGCTGACATAACCGCTGAGGGTGCCGTCCCGCGAGGAGAGCGCGCCGGTGTCGATCCGCAGGTCGAGCAGGCTGCCGTCCCGGCGGAACCGCTTGGTCCGCAGCGACACCTGGCCACCGGTGCGGACCTTCTCCAGGACCGCGTTGTGCTCGGCCATCAGCTCCTCGGGAACCACCGGAACCCGCCGGCCGACCGTCTCCTCGGCCGGCCAGCCGAAAAGGCGCTCGGCCGCGGGATTCCAGGCGATGACCGTCTGTTCACGATCAATGGCGACGATCGCGTTGGGCGCGTCGGCCACGACCGCCCGGCCGATGCCCCCGTCGTTGTCGGCCGTGTAGTCCACCACACACCCATAGTGCCGTCTCAACCGGCCTGATCTTGGCACTTTCGTCCCGCACGTGTTGCCACTGGCCGGGCGATCCGTCCGATACTCTGCGGTCACCACACACCTGGATACGAAAGGGTGGGGCCATGTCATCCGGCGACATCGATGCATTGCTACGGGTGACCTCGCCCGACTACGTCGGCACGAGCCATCCCGACATCGCGTTCGGCACGCTCGACGGACCGCTGGGGCGTCTTACCCTCGCCGTGACCGGCCGGGGTGTGGTGGCCTGCAGCTACGAGGACGAGAACGTCGTCTTCGAGCGGATCAGCAGGGAGGTCGGCACCTTCATCGGGCCGGACCCCCGGCGGCTCGACCCGGTCCGCCGGGAGCTGGACGCCTACTTCTCCGCCCGGCTCCGTGCCTTCACCACAACGGTCGACCTGCGCCTGGCCACCCAGTTCTCCAGGACGGTGCTGCAGATGATGCTCTCGGTGCCGTACGGGACGGTGACGACCTACCGCGAGATCGCCGAGCGGATCGGCAGGCCGCGGGCGCTGCGCGCGGTCGGCAACGCGCTGGGCAGCAACCCGGTGTGCGTCATCGTGCCGTGCCACCGGGTCGTCGAGAGCGAGTCGGTCCTTGGCGGGTACGCCGGGGGCTCGGCCGCCAAGGAACGCCTGCTGCGCATCGAGTCCCGCGCGTAGCGCGCCTCCGCCCGGTCAGGGACGGCGCCGGAGCGCACCGGTGCCCAGGGTGACGAGACCCGCGACGAGGAACGCGCCGATGGCCGCGCTCATCCACGGCTGCGGGACGAAGCCGAGCAGGTCACGGGCATCGGTCCAGAACGAGGTCCACCAGGCCAGCTCCGGGGCGACCGGCAGTGCGGCGAGCATCCACCATGCCGCGAAGCCCAGCAGCCACGGGGCCACCATGAGCCAGCGCGAGGGCGCGCTGTCGGAGGTGTCCCAGCGCCTGGCGCCGCCGAGCAGGAAGTAGTCCACGGCGAGCACCGCGAACATCGGCACGAAGACCGCCCCGATCAGGCTCAGGAACGCGGTGTAGGTGTCGACCTTGACGAAGATCGCGAGCAGGGTGACCAGTACCCCGATGACCACGGAGATGACCCTGCGGTCCAGCCTGGGCATCAGGTTCTGCAGCGACATGGTGGTGGAGTAGACGTTCACGAACGACTGGTCGGTCTCCCGGAGCACCAGGATGCCGAAGAACAGCGGGCCGAGCGCCGCGGCCACGAAGGGGTCCCAGACCCGTTCGGTGTCGTTGCCGACCAGGGCGAGCGCCGCGATTCCCAGGACCAGGCAGGCCACCTGGGTGATCGTGTAGCCGCCGACGACACCGGTGAACGTGGCCCTGCCGGACCTGGAGAACCGGGCGAAGTCCGCCGCGACCGGCACCCACGAGACCGACAGCGCGATCACGTAGTCGACCGAGGGCGCGAAGGCCTCCCACGATCCACCGCCGATGGACGGTCCCCGGCTGAACAGGGCGACCGCGAACCAGATCATCGAGACGACCACGCCGGCGGTGACGTACCGGCGGAGCAACCGGACCGCTCCCAGTGGCCGGATGCTCAGCGCGGTGGTGATCACCCCTCCGACGACCACCCAGACCGCGTACGGCACCTCGATCCCGAAGGATCCGGCGATGGCCTGGGCGCCCTGGGCGATGACCCAGAGCTCGAACGCGCCCCAGCCGAACATCTGGATGATGTTCAGCACGGTCGGCAGGTACGAGAGCCTGGCGCCGAACAGCCCGCGGAGCAGGACCATCGCCGGAGCGCCGGTCCGCTGCCCGGGGATGGCGGCCAGGCCGACCATCGCGGTGCCGATGACGCTGCCCACGACGGCGGCCAGGACCGCGGCCACGAAGCTCAGCGGCCGGTCGCCGAGCGGATCGATCAGCGCGATCGCGCCGGAGAATCCGAGCAGGCTGACCCCCAGGTTGGCCCAGAGCGCGCCCTGGTCGAGCACGCCGAGCTCCTTGGGAGGAGCCTCGTCGAGGGTGAGGGGAGCCTCGGCTGACTTGGAGTCAACGACGGCAGGCGACATCACACGCTCCCTACGCCGGCATTACCCGGACAGGTTCATGCGGTCGGCAGCAGCTGTAGCTGCCCTCTCAGCCTGGTTGCCCCAAGCTCCCGCGCTGGTTGATACGCAAAGCCGAGATCACCCCAGCTCGCGCCCATCATGATGCACCATCTGTCTGGATTCGGCCAGCGCGGGGTTCGCGCGACCGTCTCACGGGACGAGTCCGTGCATATCCGCAGAAGTACGGCTACGTACGTAGGGGTAGCTGTACTTCACGGCTGTTGTGCGCCACGAGGTGAACCGCGCTGAGTCTCCACGAAACCCGGCGCGGTTCAGCGTGCTCAGCGCGCTCCTGGTTTGTCTGGCAATCGCACGACGGCGGTACCGGCCTGGGACTCGCCGAACCCCCAGCCTGCAACAAGGGAACAGCCGACCGCTTCCAGGACATCGGTCCACGGCCAGTGGTCGGCGCCGCAGTAGAAGCCGCCCTCGCTGCGCGCGTCGTCCTCGGTGAGGCAGAGCATGCGGAGATGGTCGCGGAGCGCGGGATGCGTGACCGCGCTCAGCCTTTCTTCCCAGGGCTCGTCGGCGGAGCGGGCGTCATCCATGTCGTGAATCGACACCAGGTGTTCGGGGCCACGCTCGGTGAACGTGGCGGCCCGCATCGCATCGGTGAGAGTGCCATCGGTGGCGACGCGCAGCAGCACGGTCAGCCAGCCGTTCAGTTTCTTGGATTTCTTGTTGGTCAGGTCGACGCCATGGCGGCCCAGGAGCGGTCCCAACTCCGCGCCGTGCACCAGCACTTCACCGGCTTCATCGACCGAGGAGACGGTCCGCAGGTCGGCGACGAAGGTGTCGTCGAACGGCCGGGGGCCCTTGTGCCCGCCGTCGCCCCACGGTCCCGTTCCTGCCAGGAGTTCGGCGTCGAAGCGGAACAGCGACTCGCTCAGGTTGAACTGCCATGCCCAAGGGGAGAAGGGGTACTCACCGTCCGAATCCGGAAGGTGCCTCGGCTCCCGACCTGACAGCGCGTCAGGGGTGGCCCAGGGATTCGGGAACAGGAACGCGTCGAGGGGGTCCGAGGCGTAATACACCCCGTATCTGGCGGCGGGGTCGACGGTCGGCTTTCCACCGAGCAGTAGCTCGAAGGCACTGGCCAGCGCGGCACCCCACCCGCTGAGGTCAGTCGCCGGGTCCGTCTCGGGTGTCACGATGAGCACTCCTTCATGTCGTGTCGCGTGGGTTGACGCAAGGTATCGGCCGCCATTGGCACTTCCCGGGGCCAATGGCGAAGTCCGCCGCAAAGGCGGACGTGATACTTCCAGACTCGTTGCTTATCGGCATCGGTAAAACCACGTAACACGGATCCCGGGTTCGAAAACACGCACTTAGGGGTTCTCAGCCAGGCTAGTGCCGTACTTCGTAGCTGTACGGACGCCAAAGGGGCCACCTACGCCACCTGTAGGTGGCCTCTGACCTGCGCAGGGGCCACGCGATGGGCCGTGACGGCACTGTCCGGACAGGTTCATGCGGTCGGCGGCGCGTCGGAGGGTCTGTGCGACCCTCTGCGTGGTTCCGCCCTCTCAGCCCGGTCCACGCCCGAGCTCCCGCAGTAGATAATTCGCCCCGATTATGCCGTTTATTCCTTTCTTGGCAAGGACCGCCTCCTCGATAGACGTCGACTCAGGCTCCCCGGGCCACTGAAACCACTCAGACCACTGAGACCACTCAGGCCGCTCAGGCCACGAACGGGTCCTGACCGCTCTCGGCGACCATCGAACGCCCCGCCACCTCCCAGGACTGCATACCGCCGCCGACGTTGATCGCGTCCCGGCCCACGTGGTTGAGCCAGGCGGTGGCGTTGGCGGAACGGCCGCCGACCCGGCAGATCACGTAGACGGGCGCGTCCTTGGGCACCTCGTCGACCCGGGACTGCAGCTCACCCAGCGGGATGTGGACGGCTCCCGGCGCGTGCCCGGCACGCCACTCGTCGTTCTCGCGTACGTCGAGCAGGAACGCGTCATCCGGCACGGCCCGTACCTCGACCTCAGGAACACTCATGCGCCCATTGTTCCAACTCCCACACCTGATGGGTGCGCAAAGCCTCTCGGACGCCCTCATCCGGACTCTCAATTTCCCCTGATAGTGAGCTAATTCACCACAACTGACCGACTGGATCGGCCAACCTTCGGCGCCCCGTGGCCGAAGGATCGGCGAGACCGCTGCCGAGGAGAGCGGAGCCGAAGGCGAGGGAAGTCAGGAGGCCGGGAAAGACGAAAGCGGGCCACGAGGGGACGGGCTCAGGGCACGTCCCAGAAGGCGAGTTCGTGGGCCATTCCCTCGGTGAACAGCTTTCCCGCCCTGCCGGGATCGGGTGCCGCCTCGTCGATCATCACGGCGATGCGCTCGGTCAGCTCGGCGAAGGCCGGGTGGGCGTAGGTGTCGACCCAGGCACGGTATCGCGGCTCGTCGGGCGGGTTCTCGGCCAGGGCCCGACCGAGCGTGGAGTAACCCCACATGCAGGGGTAGAGCGCGGCCAGGCCGTCGGCGTAGACGGCCGCGGAGTCGAGCAGGAAGGAGGTGTAGGCCGCACAGGCAGGCCCCTTTCGCACCCCGCCGAGATCGGCGCCGAACTCCGCGGACAGTGAACGGTGCAGGTTCAACTCCTCGTGGAACGTGGCGTGGGCCAGATCCACCAGGTCGCCCAGGTGCCCGTCAGGGGCCTGCCAGGCGAGTCGCGAGAAAACCCTGACGTAGTCGAGCAGGAACAGGTAGTCCTGCTCCAGCCAGGACCGGAACACCGGCTCGGGCAGGTCCCCTCGCGCGATGCCGACCACCGTCGGGTGCGCGAGCTGCACCTCGACGAGCGGGCGGCCAATGGCATGCAGTTCCTCGGAAACACTCATAATCCGGGCATTGTGTCAGGTGAGGGCGGCGGCGCCGAAGGAGACGCCGAAGCGCTTGCACCAGATGGTGACGCTCTTCAGGCTGTCGAGGTCGGCCCCCGCGGGGATGGCGTAGTTGGCGTTACCCCGGTTGCCCTTCAGCTCGCCGAGTTCGAGGTGCTTGCCGTCGTCCAGGTTGAACCATCCGGCCCTGCCCTCCTTGACGGGCTGGTCACTCAGCCAGACCCGCAGATCCGGGCCGTCGGAGGTGTCCAGGTCCTCGATCCGCAGGACCCGGCTCCCATCCGGGAGCTCCAGCACCCTCGCCTTGCCCGTGGTCTCGTGCTCGTGGGAGATGAACGTGCCCTTGGCCAGGTTTTTCGGCTCCTCGGGTGCCTTGGCGGGCTCGCTCGCCCCGTCTTCCACCACCGGGGTCGCCTCCGGCCCGGAGGTCACGGCCACGGCCGGCAACGCCTCGTTCACCTCGACCGTGGTGAACAGGCGCCAGGGCTGGAACAGGTAGAGGGCGACGCCGAGCACGACGGTACCGACCGCCAGAACGCCCCACGTGGCGGGGTGTCGGAGCAGTCTTTTGATCCTCATCGAATACCTCCGGCGTGGGGGCCCCGGCTCTGGTCCTCGAGGCAGAGACCGGCCTCGGGATCGACGCTACCGGTGCCGTGGTCGCGCGCCGCTTACGGAGTGCTTACGACCACGGCACCGGTAGCGTCGAT
>NZ_JBEXGU010000097.1:0-35424 GCF_040607515.1 Streptosporangium sp. NPDC005286
CTTCGGACCGGTATGCCGGTCCGAAGCCCGATCACCGGTCAGCGGCGTCCGTGCGGGGCCGGGAACGGCGGAGCGGGGCCGACCTGCCGCTCAGGAGGCCGCGGGCCGTACCGGGGTCCGGCCACGGGCCAGGAGCCACACCATGGCGGCGAGCGCCGCGACCTGGAGCGGCCAGCCCATCGCGATCTTGAGAATGCCCAGCTCGGCGACCGCGTCGTCCCTGCCGATCAGGTAGACGGGGAGCTGCACCGCCACCCGGACCACACACGGGATCATCAGCAGCCAGGTGAGCCTGGTGCACAGCCTCACCACGGCTGGATCCGCGCGCCACGCGGTCGGGTCACCGGTGACGGACCCGATGAGGAACCCGACCACCGGCCATCGGGTGACGATGGACAGCAGCATCACCACGGAGTAGCCGGCGTTGTAGAGGATGCCGGGCAGGAAGACGTCCTCCGCCTGGCCGGTGCGGGAGGCGAAGAACGCGCCGATGCCGATGCCGATCAGGCTGTTGATCACGAACTGCGGCGTCGAGCGCTGCACCAGCCGCACGACGAGCAGCAGCACCGCGGCCGAGACACTGACGATCAGGGAGCGCTTCAGGTCGGAGGTGGCGATCCACATGCCGGTGAAGGCGATGGTGGGCACGGCGGCCTCGATGACGCCCCGCACCCCGCCGAACGCCTTGGCAAGCTGGCTGCGGATCGCGGCCTCGACCGTGTCGTGCGCGGCGGTCTCGCCGGTGGTGGTCATCTTCTCGCTCACCGTTCCGTGGTCATCGATCGCTCACGCACCGCCTGCCGGGCGCAGCTCGTATCTGGGGTTGAACATGACTTTTCGCCCATCCTGGATGCTGACCAGCCCTTCGGCCAGCACCAGACGGCCAGGCTCGATGCCCGCGATCTTCCTGCGGCCCAGCCAGATCAGATCGATCACATCGGAACCGTCGTATAGCTCCGCCTCCAGCGCGGGAGCGCCCCCGCGAGGGCGCAGCGTCACCGTCCGCAGAGTACCGCTCACGCAGAAGCGTCGGCGCCCGCCACACGAGACGATGGGCGTGGCGCCTTGGCGGTCGAGGTCCTGCTGAAGCTCGTCGGCCTCCAGCTCGGCCTGGCCTGCGGTCAGTCGGCGAAAGAAGCCTCGCAGACCGCTCTGTTTATGCGGTTCCTGAGAACCCACGGACCTCTCCTTCACGTACGAGTCGAATCAGCGTACGCGATCCGGCCTCTCAGCGGATCTCCGCGATCTCCGGCCCCCGGTCGAACGGGTTGAGGTCGGGCCCCTCGCCCCCTGCGGCCTGCTGCTCCACGGCCTGCCTGGCCTCGGGGGGCAGCCGGAGCTCGATCGCCTCCTTGGGGGCCATCGGCTCGTCGCCGCGTACCACGACTATGTCCCGGACGACACCCTCCAGCGTCTCGGCCACCTCGGCGTCCTGCGCGGCGCGCCCGCTGATCACCGCACGCAGGAACCAGCGCGGCCCGTCCACCCCGATGTAGCGGACCGGCTGCTCGACGCCCTCGGCGGGGATTCTGGCGGCCAGCTCGACGCCGAACGCGCCCTCCCGCTCCTCGGCGGTGCCTCCGGCGCTCTTCACCCCCTCGACCAGCTCGGCCCTGACCTCGTCCCAGATCCCGCTCCGCTTGGGCGCAGCGAAGGCGTGCACCTGCAGAGCACTCTCGTTGAACAGGACCACCGCACCGACGATCTGGTCACCGGCCAGGTTGAGCTGGACCTCGAAACCGGGGCCGACCGGCAGGCGCATGCCTCCGAGGTCGACCCGCTCCCGCTCGGGGTAGGGCTCGTCGGCGTCCCACGGGCCCGACTCCCGCGCCGGGACCTGCGGGGCCTCGTCCACTGCGGCCTTGGCGGCCGGGGACTCCTCACGACGGTGACGTCGGAACATTTTCCTCACGCTCCTTGAAGTTTCGCTGGTAACTCATCCCCCGCCGGATACGGCGGCGGGTGGCCTCCGGGGCCGAAGGTACGCCCAGGTTCCGGATCATCGTCCGCCACCTCCTTCACCTCGTCGGACTCACTCCCTGTCAGCGGCCCGTGGACCCGAACCCGTCCGCGCCTCGCGCCGATCCGGACAACCGGTCCACCTCGAAGAACGCCGCCCTCTCCACCTTCTGGATCACCAGTTGCGCGATCCGGTCCCCCCTGCGCAGCCGCACGGTGTCCTTGGTGTCGGTGTTGAGCAGCGTCACTCTGATCTCGCCCCGGTATCCCGCGTCCACGGTGCCGGGCGCGTTGACGAGCGTCACGCCGTACTTGGCGGCCAGGCCCGAGCGCGGGTGGACGAACGCGGCATACCCATCAGGCAGGGCGATCGCCAGCCCGGTGCCGACCACGGCCCGCTCTCCGGGGAGGAGTTCGACGTCCTCGGCGGCGTGCAGGTCGGCGCCCGCGTCGCCCGGGTGGGCGTACGACGGCGGCGGCAGGTCGGCGTCGAGCCGGTGGATCGGCACCTCGACGGTGTGGGTCACGGATTCACCTCGTACTCGTGATGCTCGTCGATGATCGCCTGGGCGTCACCGTGCTCGGCGAAGTGCTCCATGCCCACCTCGATGAAGAGCGCTGCGGCCCGCACGGCGACCGGGCCGTCCGGGGAACCGATACGGCCCTCAGCCTCAAGGTACGCCTTCCTGCCCGACATGCCGTTGCACCAGGCGCGCATATGCAGGACCGTACCGACCGGAACCGGGGCGAGATAGTCGGTCTCCAGCCTCGCGGTGACGTAGGGGCGCTGGAAGAGCCAGACCAGCATGCCGATGACCTCGTCCATCGCCGTGGCGAGCACGCCGCCGTGCGCCAGGCCCGGCGCACCCTGGTGTGCCGTTCCCACGGTGAACGTGGCGATCACCGTGATCCCGTCAGGGGTGACGGCGGTCAGCCGCAGGCCGGTCGGATGGTCCTCACCACAGCCGAAACAGCGGCTGTAGTGGGAACCGAGGGCGGCGCCGGGGGCGGGCCCACCGGGGAGTGGCCGTGGAAGGACGGCATCTGGCGGAGGGGTGGTCAAGGTGGAACGAGTCACGGGGCAGAACGTTACTCCCTGGGCTGCGGTGATTCCTCATCCACCGGCTTTCCCGCCTCCGCCGCAGGCCCCGTCCCGCCCGCCTTGGGCCCCGCCCCGCCCGCCTCGCCGGGATCTGGATGCGGCGAGGCCGGTGGCAGGGCGAGCGGTTCGTCACTGCTGAGCTCGGGCAGCGCCCGGTAGATCACGGCGGCCACCGGCACCGCCACCGCGGCCCCGGCGATACCCGCCAGGATGCCGCCCACGGCCAGCACCAGGATGATCGCCAGTGGGTGGAAGTGGAGCACCCTGCCGACGATCAGCGGCTGGAGCACGTGGTTCTCCAGCTGCTGCTCCACGATCAGGATGCCGATGAAGATCAGAGCGTAGATCGGCCCCTTGGCTCCGAGGGTGACCAGGGTGGCCACGGCACCGGCGAAGAAGATGCCGACGATGGGGATGAAGCTGGCCAGGAAGATCAGTACCGCGAGCGCCGCCCAGAGCGGCACCCCCATCCCGGCGAGCACGATGCCCATGACCAGGCCGTGCACGGCGGCCACCGCGACCGTACCCTGCACGTAGTGCGAGAGCGTCACCCAGGCGGTCCGCCCGGCCCTGTCGACGCGCGGCGCGACCTCGCCGAACCCCTTCAGGAACCACGACCAGATCCGGTCGCCGTCCTTGAGCATGAAGAAGGTCACGAACAGCAGCAACACGATGGAGGCCAGCACCTCCAGCGCCACCGTGGCGCCGGTGAGGACCGTCTGGGTGATCTCGTTGCGCTGGTTGGTCATCTGCTTGCCGATCTCGTCGACCCAGCTGCTGATCTGAGTCGGCTGCAGATGCAGGGGCCCGGTGTAGAGCCAGTTCTCGACGTCCTTGGCCGTCTGGCGCACCTGGTCGACGAGGCCGGGGAACTCCTCGTTGGCACGCGCCCCGATGATCCAGCCGGTGCCGCCGAGCACGGCGAGCGCGATGATCATGGTGACCCAGGTGGCGTAGATGGGCCGCATGCCCATCGCGCGAAGCCGCCTGGTGACCGGGAACAGCAGCGCGGTCAGCAGGAGCGCGATGGCCACCGGCAGCATCACGATGCGCAACGTCGCGATGAACTGGGCGAAGTAGAAGACGGCCCAGCCGATGATGATCAGGCAGAGGCTCCACATCGCGAGACGCAGCAACGTACGAGGTACCAGGTTCGTCAGGCGCTCCCGATCTGATATCACACCTTCCAGACTGTCACGCCGGGAAGGAAAACGCGCGAGAGTTGTCGCTCTGACACGAGGAGGAGCGGCCCGGCCACCCGGCCGGGCCACCCGGCGTGCTGTCGGGGATCGGCGCCCGCCCGGTCAGGGGCCGGCGCTCACCCGGCTGGATTCAGCGCTCACCCGGCGGGCGGGAGATCACCCTGTCCTCGAGGTAGCAGCTGCAGTTGCCACATCCTGGCGGCATGCCTGTCCTCCCCTCACCTGTCCTGCCTCGACCGTACGGCAGGATCCCCCGACGGAAAGGACAGATTCGCGTGCGCGCCGTCTCCTCGCTCTCCTGGCGGCCGGAGCGTACGGCTTCCAGGCCGCCCCGGCATGGGCACGGTCACCGTTCTGTCATGCCTCGCCATGGCTTCACGCGATATGGCGCTCGGGGAGACTAGTGTTCTTGATGCGGACAGAAAACGGGAGGACCACATGGCTGACAAGAGCGAGAAGCAGGACATGGCGTGGCGAGCCATCGGTGGCCTGCTCGGCCTCGTCACCGCCTGGAGCGCCAAGAAGGTCATCGGGTTCGCCTGGGAGAAGAGCACCGGTAAGAAGCCGCCCGCCGACAGCGAGTCGCCGGACATCAGCCTCGGCGAGGCGATCGGCTACGCCGTGGTGATGGGGGTCGGCATGCAGGTGGCGCAGATCGTGGTCGCCCGCAGCGCCAAGAAGCGCTACGACGCGTGGAAATCCCTGAAGGGGGCGGCCAAGGACGCCACCGGCTGACGGCCGGCGAACGCCGCGGACCCGCCCCCGGACCCGCCGGGGGCGGCTGAAGAGCCTGGCGACGGGTCAGGACGACTCGAGCGAGGTGAGAAACTCCCTCGCCCAGCGGTCCACGTCATAGGTGGACACCCTCCGGCGCAGTGAGCGCATCCGGCGCGACAGGTCGTGCGGGGTCGCCCGCATCGCGGTCAGCATGATCCGCTTGAGGCCGTCGACATCGTAGGGATTGACCATGAACGCCTGACGCAGCTCGTCGGCCGCCCCGGCGAACTCGCTGAGCACCAGCGCGCCGCGCAGGTCGTTGCGGCAGGCGACGTACTCCTTGGCGACCAGATTCATCCCGTCACGCAACGGTGTGACCATCATCACATCCGCCGCTAGATAGAGCGCGGCGAGCTCGTCGCGGCCGTACGACTGGTGCAGGTACTGCACGGGCTGCTGCCCGAGCTCTCCCTGCTCGCCGTTGATCCGCCCGACCTGGAGCTCGATCGAGTCGCGCAGCCGCATGTACTCCTCGACCCGCTCCCGGCTCGGCGTGGCGATCTGCACGAACGCCGCCTCGCCCGGTTTGATCGTTTTCTCCGCGAGCAGTTCCCCGAACGCCTTCAGGCGCTGGCCGATGCCCTTGGTGTAGTCGAGCCTGTCGACGCCGAGCAGTATGCACTCGGGGTCGCCCAGCTCCCTGCGGATCTCCCTGGCCCTGGAGATGATGTGCGGCTCGCGGACCAGCGAGTCGAGCTCGCCGAAGTCGACGGAGATGGGGAAGGCCCCGGCGCGCACCACCCGGCCGTCCACGTAGATCTCGTGCTTGTGGTGCTGGAGGCCGAGCAGGTGGCGGCAGAGCCGGATGAAGTTGGACGCGCCACCGGGACGCTGGAAGCCGACCATGTCCGCGCCGAGCAGCCCCTCCAGGATCTCGCGCCGCCATGGGAGCTGGACGAACAGCTCTATCGGCGGGAAGGGGATGTGCAGGAAGAAACCGATGCGCAGGTCGGGGCGGAGCTTGCGCAGCATGGCCGGGACCAGCTGGAGCTGGTAGTCCTGGATCCACACGACCGCGTTCTCCGCGGCCTCCTCGGCGGCGGCCTGGGCGAAGCGCTCGTTGACCGCGCGATAGGAGTCCCAGGTGACACGCGAGTAGATGGGGGTGGCGACCACGTCGTGGTAAAGGGGCCAGAGTGTGGCGTTGGAGAAACCCTCGTAGTAGAGCTCGACCTCGTGCTCGGACAGCGGGACGGGGACGAGCTGCATGCCGTCGTGCTCGAAGGGTTCGAGCTGTTCGCCGGGGGCCCCGTGCCAGCCGATCCAGGCCCCTTCCCTGCGCTGCAGGACCGGGGCGATCGCGGTGACGAGGCCGCCGGGGCTGCGCCGCCACATATCCTCCCCCACCCGGTCGACGGGGAGACGATTGGCGACGATCACAAACGTACTGCGGCCCGGCACAAATTCCTCCAGGTAGTCGGGGGCTTACTGAATTAACTACCCGTTTGAGGAGTTTCTATGGCTTTCCAGGTGGAAGGGCACGATGAACCCTCAGATCACTCCGTACCAGCTCGCCGAGCTTCTTCGTGGCGGCGCGGTTGAGGACCCCTCCCGCCACGGCGCCGGTGAGGAAGGGACCCAAGGTGGTGAGGTGGCGCCCGAGAGTGCGCATCAGCCTGTTGCGCAGGGCGGTCCTGGTCGCGGTGCCGAGCGCGACGGTCATCGTTCCCGGGGACATGGGGTCGACACCGCGCTGTCTGGACCAGGCCGCCGCGAAGGCCATGGCCCGCTGGGAACCGTTGCCGGGCACCTGCATCCCGTACACCTCATGGAGCTCGGCGATGAGCTTGACCTCGATCGCGGCGACGACGAGGGTCTCGGCCACGAGCTGGGCGGGGGCGGAGAGCAGAAGGGGTGGGGCGGCGAACTCGGCCGCGGCGACGGCCCCGCCGATGGCTCCGACCGTCATGGTGGCCTTGGCCGCGGTGCGCACCAGGTCGTCGGCCAGCGCCTCGGCGGTGAGGCCGTGGTGGTGCTCGGAGAGGGTGTGCAGGTCCCGGATGGGAATGCGGGGCGCCACGGCCATGAACACGTCGGTCAGCCAGCGGCCCCGGCCCGCCCCCGCCTCCTTGGCCTTCCGCGCCCTCCGGGTCAGTGCTTTCGTGAGGCGGCCGAGCAGCTTTCGCCGCTCGGCCCCATCCATGTCACCCGGCTCCGCGAGCCGGCCGACGATCTCAGCCACTTCCCGATCAGGCGCGCCGTCCGACTCCTCGGCAGTGGAGTCGTCCGGCGCCGCATCGGTCCGCCTGTTCTCTGACGTCATGTCTCGGAACCTCCTCAAGGCTGTTCTGGGCCCCTATCCCATGGCTGGAAGAGCACACCCCGAACAGGCCATCGGAATTATCGTCAAGCCGCGCATTCCCGGCATATCTGCTGACCGTTCTTCTCAACGGCGAGCTGACTGCGGTGGTGCACCAAGAAGCAGCGCGCGCAGGTGAACTCGTCGGCCTGACGAGGAATCACCCGGAGCGAGAGCTCCTCGTTTGACAGGTCCGCGCCCGGCAGTTCGAGCGACTCGGCGAGATCCGTCTCGTCGATGTCGATGCTGCCCGAGGACTTGTCGGTACGGCGGGCCTGCAGTTCCTGAAGACTGTCCTCACTGAGGTCGTCGTCGGTCTTGCGTGGGCTGTCGTAATCGGTAGCCATCGGTCTGCTCCATCCCCCTCATCTATCTGTGTGCGCTCACTCGCGCGTGTGTAACGTTCGAGAGGCACGACTTGTGCCCGATCTGCCGACGAGATTCCTGCTTCGGTACCCTGCCGGAATGGTCACTGAACCTCCCTACACGTGAGGGACGTACTGCCAATGGCCACGGTTAGCCAAATATGGCGTAAACCACAGCATCGGCGGCATGCACCACCGTGTTCGACGGCACATCCAACCACATGTACGGCGTGAACGAGACGCCCCCCGCCGGATCAGCGCGCCTGAAGTCGCACGGTGACCACCAGACCTCCTCCGTCCCTGGGGATGGCGGTCACGTTGCCCCCATGAGCCCGCACCACCGCGCGGACGATGGAAAGCCCGAGCCCCGCACCCTTGTCGGAGTCGACCCGGTCGGCGTTGAGCCGCCGGAACGGCTCGAAAAGACTGTTCACCTCGTACGCGGGGACATGCGGCCCCGTGTTGGCCACCTGAACAACCAGCGCCCCCTCCACCATTCCCGTCCTGACCCACAGGCGTCCGGACTCGGGGAGGTTGTGCTTGATGGCGTTCTCCACCAGGTTGGCCACGCAGCGCTCCAGGAGCACCGGATCACCGACGGTCTCGGCACTGCGGAGCTCGGTGATCACGGTGACCCCGGCCTCCGCGGCCCGCGTGGCGAGCTGGTCGACGGCCGTCTCGGCCACATCCTTCATGTCCACCGGCTTGCGCACGCTCAGCTCGCGCTCGCTCCGCGCCAGCAGCAGCAGTCCCTCGATCAGGCGTTCGTTGCGGGCGTTGACCTCCAGGAGGGTGCGGCCCAGCGCCTTGAGATCGCCCGACGCCTCCGGGTCGCCCAGCGCGATCTCCAGGACCGTCCGGTTGATCGTCAGCGGGGTGCGGAGCTCGTGCGAGGCGTTGGCCACGAATCTTCGCTGTGTGTCGAAGGCCACATTGAGCCTGGTGAGCATCTCGTCGAAGGTGTCGGCCAGTTCCTTCAGCTCGTCGTCGGGCCCCTTGAGGTCGATCCGCTCGTGGGCGAGCGTGGAGCCCGACAGCTTGCGGGCCGTGGCGGTCATCTGCTGGATCGGCTTGAGCGCCCGGTCGGCGACGATGTAGCCGATGATGACCGCCAGGATGCCGACCCCCAGCAGGGCCAGCAGCGAGCGGGCCAGCAGCTCCTTCTGCGCTCCGGCGATCGCGGCGTGCTGGTACCAGTACCACTGCTGCTCGTACCGGCGCGCCTGGTCGGGGGGCATCACCCCGTTCAGGTCGAGCGGGAACTGCGGCCACACGTCGTTGAGCGCCCAGCCCACCATCAGGTAGATCACGACCATGAGCAGGGCACCCGCGGTGAAGAACAGCGTCGCGTAGGTGATGGTCAGCCGCCACCGGATGCTGACCCGGTCCACGATCGCCTGCAGCCGGCTCAGCAGGGTGTGATCGGTCGGCGCCGCGCCCGCCGGGGGCGGACCGTCCCACGCGGGCGGGCCGGTCGGCGGCGGGGGCTGCTCGCCCGGCTTCCCCTCCTTCTCCGGCGGTCCCGACGCGAGCTGCTCGCTCTTCCAGGCTCCCCGCTCGGAGTGCGGGCTGATCATCGGGTGGGTCGGCACGGACCCCCGGTCCTCGTCCACCGGGACGAACGTCGGACGTTCCTCTCCCCCGCCTGCCGGAGCGTTCACAACCTGTACCCGACCCCTGGCACCGTCTCGATCACCTGAGGCTCGCCCAGCTTCTTTCTCAGCGTCATCATGGTGACGCGCACCACGTTGGTGAACGGGTCGATGTTCTCGTCCCAGGCCTTGTCCAGCAGGTCCTCCTGGCTGACGACCGCACCCTCGGCACGCATCAGCTCCTCCAGGACCGCGAACTCCTTCTTGGTGAGCGCGATCTCCGCACCGTCCCTGGTCACCAGCCGCTTGCCCGGATCCAGGCGGACCCCCGCCCGCTCCAGCACCGGCGGCAGCGCCGGGGCGGAGCGGCGGCCGAGCGCCCGCACCCGCGCGACGAGCTCGATGAACACGAAGGGCTTGGCCAAATAGTCGTCGGCGCCCAGCCCCAGCCCCTCCACCTTGTCGTCGACGTCACCCGAGGCGGTCAGCATGAGGATCCGCGACGCGGTACGGGAGGCCACCAGCCGGCGGCAGACCTCGTCACCGTGGACCTTGGGCAGGTCCCGGTCCAGGACGATGACGTCGTAGTCGATGTAGCCCGTCCGCTCCAGCGCGCCGGCGCCGTCGTAGGCCACGTCCACGGCCATCGCCTCGCGCCGGAGCCCGGTCGCGATCGCGTCGGCGAGCACCCGCTCGTCCTCGACCACAAGCACTCGCACGGCTTATGGCACCTCCCGTCACATTCCATGAGCAGCCGCTGGAACGGCCCCTCATTCTCACCCCATCCCCTGTAAGCACACGGTAAGGCCCTCCCAGGGGTAGACACTCCGTGTGATGTCGGAAACACACAGGTTTAGCTACTGGGCCACCGTGGGTACAGCCGGTTCCAGTCTCTATCGCGGTACCTTCCGCCCCCATGCGCCCGTGAGAAAGAAGGTGAGATGGGCGAGTTCACCACCACAATCGAACACCGCCTCGACCAGGCATACAGGAATCTGCAGGAGGCCAGGTCCTCCGGCGATGACTACCTCGCCGACACCTTCACCGCCGAGATCGAGGATCTCCAGCGTCTGGCCACAGACAACGGCGTTCCCATTCAGCGCTGATGGGAGGGAGCCCCCCGGCCATCTTGGCCGGGGGGCTCTTTCGTGCCTGTACCGCGAGGGTCCGGAGTCGAGGCCTCAGGCGTCGCGCTCCGGATCCAGCGGGAGCAGCAGGTCGTGCAGTTCCTCGAACAGGCCGGGCGCCGCGCACAGGACGAGGCCGGGATTGGCAGGCTTGCCGGCCAATCCACCAAGCCTGGCCCCCGCCTCCTGGGCGATGAGGCCGCCGGCCCCGTAGTCCCAGACGTTCGGGCCGCGCTCGTAGTAGCCGTCCACCCGGCCCGCCGCCACCGAGCAGAGGTCCGAGGCCGCCGATCCACCCCTGCGGATGTCACGTACCCGCGGCACCACGTGACGGAGCACCTCCGCCTGCACCTCGCGCCGCCCGCTCTCGTAGCCGAATCCGGTGGCGATCAGTGCCCGTTCCAGCGGCACACCGGTGTTGCAGCGCAGCCGCTCCCCCGCCAGCCACGCGCCCTCGCCCCTGACGGCGGTGAACACCTCTCCGCGGGGCACGACGTTGACCACCCCCGCGATCACCTCGCCGTCCACCTCGACCGCGATGCTGACCGCCCACTCGGGCAGCCCGTACAGGAAGTTGACGGTCCCGTCGATCGGGTCGACGATCCAGCGGACCCTGCCGTCGCCGGTGGAGCCGCCCTCCTCGCCGAGGATCGCGTCGCCGGGCCTGACCGCCCTGATCCTGTTGCGGATCAGTTCCTCCGAGGCCCGGTCGAGGGCTGTCACCACGTCGGTGGGGCTGGATTTGGTGACCAGCACCTCGGGACGGGGTGGACGCTTGGCCAGAAGCATCTCACCGGCCTCCCTGGCTATCTCCTCCGCCAGCCTGCCGAAGGTCACGGCACTGTCCACGATCCCCTCACCACTCCTCACTCGCTTCACCGGGCTCACGAACCGGCGATCTCCTCCGCCGGCCGGCCGGTCACGGCACCGTCCACGATTCCTCCATCGGGCTCACGACAGCGACTCAGGGCGTTTCCACTCGCGGCCGAGGACATGCTGGTCCAGGAAGGCCAGCACGGTCTCGTACCAGACAACCGCGTTGCCCGGCTTGAGCACCCAGTGGTTCTCGTCGGGAAAGTACAGGAACTTCGACTCCACGTCGGAGCGCTGCAGGTCCCACCAGAGGCGCAGCGCCTCGCCGATGGGGACCCGGTAGTCCTTGTCGCCGTGGATGACCAGCATCGGGGTGGAGATGTTCCCCAGCGACCGGTGCGGAGAGAGCTTCGCGTACAGCCCGGTGCCCGGGGCTCCGAACTCGCGCTGCCAGTACATCGATGCGTCGGTGGTGCCGGCGAACTGGTCAAGGTTCCAGAGCGAGGCGTGGGTGACGATCGCACTGAACCTGTCGGTGTGCCCGGCGACCCAGTTGGCCATGTAGCCGCCGAACGAGCCGCCCATGGCGGCGGTCCTGGTGGCGTCGACCTCGGGCAGCTCCAACGCGGCGTCGGTGATCGCCATCAGGTCGGCGTGGGTGCGCGGGCCCCAGTTGGCCCAGCCGCGCCGGATCATCTCCGGCCCGTACCCCGTGGACATGCACGGGTCGGGGAGCAGCACGGCGTAACCGTTCTGGGCCATGATCCACGGGTTCCAGCGCCAGGACCAGTCGTTCCAGCTGCCCAGCGGGCCGCCGTGGATCCACAGCAGGATCGGCGCGGGGTTCTTCGCCGAGGCTCCCTCGGGCAGCGCCAGCCAGGCCCTGATCTCCGCGCCGTCGTCGGCGGTCGCGGTCACCTCGGTGAGCCTGCCGGGCAGCACCAGCTCGGGGGCGGGGGAGGGCAGCCTTTCGACGGTGCCGTCCGCGGCCACCCTGACCGGGGCCGCGGGCGCGTCCACCGCGCCGCGCAGTGCGTAGACGGTGCCGTCGGGCGCGACGTTGAGCGAGGCGTACGCGGCGTCGTCACCGGTGAGCCGCTCCGGCGCGGAACCGTCGGCCGGGACCAGGAAGATCGGGCGGCGGCCGTGATGGTCGGCGGCCATGAACAGCGAGCGGGAGTCGGGCGCCCAGACGATGTCGGACGGCCAGAGCTCCCCGCCCGCGGGGTGGCCCTCACCGGTGACCAGATCGACGATCCACAGGGTGCTCTCGGGGATGTGGTCGATGTCGGCGTGGTTGCTCCGGACGCACGCGACCAGGCGTCCGTCGGGAGAGATTCTGATCGGCCCTTCGAAGTCGTGGCCGTCATCGGCGGCGAGGACCCGCCGGGCACCGCCGTTGGCCGCCTCGATGGCGACCAGCTCGAAACGGAGCTCGCCGTGCGGCATCGAGACACCCCAGGTGGCCACGACCGTGGAACCGTCCGGCGTCACGTCGTAGGCGCTGTGGCTCGCCAAGGCCTTGCCCGGCTGGGGGGTGAGATCCCTGACCTCGGTCAGCCGTTCCTCCTCGCCCAGCGTGCCCGCGAACAGCCGGGGCTCGCCGGGCCCGAGGTCGTGATCCCAGTAACGCACCGGGTAGCTCTCGTGCAGGATCGCACTGATCCCCGCCTCCTTGCGTGTCTTGCGCCGCTCGGCCTCCCCCGCCTCGTCGCCCGGGAGCACGTCGGAGCAGAAGACCACGGTCTGCCCGCCGATCGCGAACCCGGCGACACCCCCCGGTCTGGATGCGATCTGCCGGGCCTCTCCTCCCGCCGCGGGCAGCAGCCAGAGCGCCGGAACCTCCTCGTCGGCGTCCTTGACCGTCGGGTCGGGCCGGCGCGAGCCGAAGAGCAGATCACCACGCTGGGTGAACTCGGCCCCGGCCTCGCCCTTGACCGATCTGGTCAGCCGGTGCGGCCGTCGGCCGTCGAGCGGGATCTCCCAAAGGGAGGTTCCGTAGGATCTGCCATCGGGGTTGAGCGCCTGCACCACGCTGACCAGGCGCGTTCCATCGGGGGATAGCCGCAGGGATGCCACCCGCGGCACGCCGACATAATCGCGGATGTCGTTAAATGGGGTCACAGTTTCGAACCTACCCCGGCTACCGTCTTCGGACATGCCCCCAAACACGCATCCACAAATGTTGTTGATGACGAACTACGCATGGTGACCATGCGAGAGAACGCCCCGGCATGCGGTTTGATGAAGGCCATGGGGAATTACGACGCACTCCTCGTCGTCTCGTTCGGGGGTCCCGAGAAGCCTGACGACGTGATGCCGTTCCTGGAGAACGTGGTGCGGGGCCGCGAGATCCCGCGCGAGCGGCTGCTGGAGGTCGAGGCGCACTACCAGCGCTTCGGCGGGGCCAGCCCGATCAACCAGCAGTGCCGCGACCTGATCGCGGCCGTGGCGCCGACCATCGATCTTCCGATCTACTGGGGCAACCGCAACTGGCATCCCTATCTGGAGGACACGCTCCGCGAGATGGCGGCCGACGGCGTGCGCAGGGCGGCGGCCTTCGTCACCTCGGCCTACAGCTCGTACTCCGGCTGCCGGCAGTACATCGACGACATCGCGCTGGCCAGGGCCGCGGTCGAGGGTGCCCCCGAGGTGGTCAAGCTCCGGCACTACTTCGACCACCCGGGCTTCATCGCGGCGATGGCCGACCACACCCGCGAGGCGCTGGACCGGCTGCCCGACGGGCTCGGTGACTCCGCCCGGCTGATCTTCACGGCGCACAGCATTCCGGTCTCGATGGCCGAGACGGCCGGCGAGAGCGGCGGGGCGTACGAGGCTCAGCTGCGCCGCGCGGCCACGCTGGTCACCGCGGAGCTGGGTGGCGACAGGGCGTGGGACCTGGTCTGGCAGAGCCGGAGCGGCGCCCCTCACATTCCGTGGCTGGAGCCCGACGTCTGCGACCATCTGCTGGAGGTCGACGCCCGGGCGGTGGTGCTGGTGCCGATCGGTTTCGTCTCCGACCACATGGAGGTCGTCTACGACCTCGACGTGGAGGCCGCCGAGACGGCGAGAAAGATCGGCCTGCCGCTGGTCAGGGCGGCCACGGCCGGTACCCACCCCCGGTTCGTCTCGATGGTCTCGGAGTTGCTCGCCGAGCCCGAGCCCGTCGCGTGCTCGGCCACCTGCTGCCCGGCGCCGCCGCGCCGCCGCGGGTAGGACGCCGGGTGCCTCAGGGGTAGGCGGCGGCATAGCCGCGGGAGATGGCCAGGACCTTGGAAACGTACGACCAGGAGTGGTTGTAGAACCAGATGGCCTTCTCCAGCTTCTTGCCGCCCTGGGCCGCTCCGTTGGCGCACAGGTAGTTGGCCGCCGAGGGGACCGCGTCGTATGGGCTCCAGATGTCGGCGACGCCGTCGCCGTCGCCGTCCACGCCGTAGGCCTTCCAGGTGGCGGGCATGAACTGCATCGGTCCCTGCGCGCCCGCGGAGGAGGGGCCGTTGTTGCGCCCGTGGGAGCTCTCCACCTGGCCGATCGCGGCCAGCACCGTCCAGGAGAGCCCCGGGCAGACCGCGGCCGAGGCGCGATAGAGCTCCAGGTAACTGCCGGGTCTGCCGACCGTCACCCGGGCCGCCTTCGCGGGCTTGCCGGTGCCGGTCTTCGCCGGGGCCGCCTTGTCCGTGGTGGTCTTGTCCGCAGTGGCCTTGTCCGTGCCGGATCCACCGACGGCGACCACCTGGGAGCCTGAGCCGAGCAGCCTGCCCACCCGGGCCTTGAGAACGGCGGTGGCCTTCTCGGGCCCGTGCACGAGCAGCGCCACCCCCGGCGGCAGGCCCAGCCTGCGGCCGGTCTCCTCCCCCACGATGCCGTCCACGCCCGGCAGGCCGAAGGTGGCCGAGGCCGCGGCCCGTAGCCTGGGACCGTCGTCCACCTGGTACTCCGCACCGAGGACCAGTCCCAGGCGGCGCGCCGCCGAGCTGTCCGCGACGAACTCGCCCCTGGCCAGGGCGCTCCACACCCCCTGCTGGTCGGCGACGGCCCTGGGGACCCACGCCCGGAAACGGGCGGGATCGACCGCGAGGAGGTTGAGTCCGACCCCGGACACCTTGACCGCCCCGCCGTCGAAGGAGTCGATCTTCTGGACGTACTTGAGCCGGGAGATGTCCTCCTTGGTCTGCTCGGTCAGCGTCGACGGGGATATGACCAGCAGCCGGGGCGGGGTGGAGGTGAGCCCTGGGCCGTCCGCCCCTTGGGGGCCGGGGGCCGCGGACGGCTGCGGGGCCGGGGTCTCCGGGGCGGTCTCCGCACCCGCGGGATTGCCCGGGCCGGGGCTCTCGCGGTCCGCGCCTGCCGGATCCGGGCTTTCGGGGTGCTCCGGGTCTGCCGTGGTCGGCGGGGCCGCCGGCTGGCTGACCACCGGCGCGATCGCCGCCAGGTCCCGGATGCGGGACTCCATGACGGTGTTCCCGTCCGGGGCCGCGGGACGGCCGCCGGTGATCATCGCGAGCGCGACGCCACCGAGAGCGACAAGTACGGCCAGAGCAACCATCACTGGGACGAATGCCCTCAACCCGGGAAGACGTGACACCGCGCTCACGTTAGCCTCAACGGACCCCGCCGGGAGCCGTTGCCTGGAAAATCACTTGCCGAGAAGCGATCCGGTGCGGAATCGTCGGCATGTTCCACCCACATAGAGCATCAGGGAGTGTCAGTGGTCGGGCCGTACCGAGGGCTCTTCAGCACTCCCGGCGTCAAGGGTTTCGTCATCGCGGGATTCTTCGGGCGGATGCCCATGTCGATGCTCGGCATCGGCGTCGTGCTGCTCATCGAGGCGCTCACCGACTCCTACGCGACGGCGGGAGCGGTCGCGGCCACCGTCAGCGTCTCCTTCGCCGTCGCGGCTCCCCTGTCGGGACGCCTGGTGGACAGGTTCGGCCAGGCCAGGATAGTCATCCCGCTCACGCTGGCGCACGGCGCCACGCTGACCGGCCTGATGCTCTGCGCCGAGTTCGGCGCCCCCCGGTGGACGCTCTTCGCCACCGGGGTCGCGGTCGGCGCGACCGCGCTCTCGCTCGGCTCGCTCGTGCGCGCCCGCTGGTCGCACCTGCTGGGCGGGACGGCGAGGCTGCACACGGCGTTCTCCTTCGAGTCGGTCGCCGACGAGGTCATCTTCGTCGCGGGCCCGGCGCTGGTCACCGCCCTGGCCACCATGATCAACCCGTATGCGGGCCTGATCGTGGCCCTGACCTGCACGATCGTGGGAACCATCGCCTTCGGGCTGCAGCGTGGCACGGAGCCACCAGTCCGTCCCAGGGAGGAGCGCTCGGGCACCCCGATCACCATCCCCGGCGTCGCCCTGATGTCATGCGCCTTCCTGGCGATGGGGGCGGTGTTCGGCTCGGTCGACCTGGTCACGGTGGCGTTCGCCGAGGAACAGGGCGTCAAACCCGCCGCCGGACTGCTGCTCGCCTCGTTCGCCGGCGGGAGCCTGGTCTCCGGGCTCTGGTACGGCGCGCGGCAGTGGACCGTCTCGCTGCGCGGCAGGTTCATCGGCTCGCTGGCGGTGTTCGCCGTGGGCCTGACCCCGATCACGCTCATCGGCGATGTCAGGGTCATGGCGGGCGCGCTCTTCCTGGCCGGGCTGGCCATCTCCCCGACCGTCATCACCGGCTACAGCCTGACCGAGCAGCTGGTCCCCGCCCATCTGCTCACCGAGGGCATGGCCTGGATCTCGACCTCGGTCGGGTTCGGCGTGGCGATCGGCGCGTGGGCGGGCGGCAGGCTCACCGACGCGTTCGGCGCCTCCAACGCCTACGGATTCTCCTTCGCCTGCGCCCTGCTGGCCGTGGCGATCGGCGTCGGCGGCTCCGCCTGGCTGCGAACCCCTGTCGCCCAGCAGCAATCATGAGTATTGTTCATATTCGCTGGCGGAGCCAGTGACGAACCGGCGGTAACCCGCGTCCCAGGGGCGTCGACGCCCACGACAGGCCGGGTGACGCCCGCAGGGCAGGAGTGAACATGGGCGAGACCTTCCGCAACTGGGCAGGGAACCAATCCGCCACCCCCACGGAGGTCCGTACGCCGTCCTGTGCCGAAGAGGTCTCGCGGGCGGTGCGCGACGCCGTCGCCTCGGGACGCCGGGTGCGGATGACCGGCACCGGGCACTCGTTCACCTCGGTCGCCCTGACCGACGGCATCCTGCTGCGGCCGGACGCGCTGACCGGGATCCGCGAGGTGGGAGACGGCTGGGTGACGGCCGAGGCGGGGACGACGATCGGCGTGCTCAACGGGGAGCTGCACCAAAGGGGTCTGGCCCTGGCCAACATGGGCGACATCGACGCCCAGACCCTGGCCGGGGCCATCCAGACCGGCACCCACGGCACCGGCAGGGACATCGGCGGACTGGCCGACCAGGTGCTGGCCCTGGAGATGGTGCTCGCCGACGGCGAGATCGTCACAGTCCGCGGCGACGGCGAGGGGAAGATCCGCGGGGTGGCCGAGCAGGACCTGTTCGACGCGGCCAGGGTGGGCCTGGGCGCACTCGGCGTGGTGACCGCGGTGACCTTCCGGGTGGAGCCCTCCTTCCTGCTGCGCAGCGTCCGGGAGCCGATGGCGCTGTCCTCGATCCTGGACTCCCTCGACTCCCTGGTCACCGGCAACGAGCACCTCGACTTCTTCTGGATGCCGCACACGGACACCTGCCTGACCAAGCGCAACAACCGCAGCCCCGGCCCGGCCCGGCCGCCGAGCGCGCTGAGGTACTGGCTCGACAACCACTTCATGGAGAACACCCTGTTCGGCGCGGTGTGCGGCATCGGTGGCCGCTACCCGGGCGCCATCCCCCGGCTCAACGCGCTCTCGGCCGCGACACTGTCGGCCTCGACCCACACCGACGCCTCGCATCGGATCTTCACGAGCGTGCGCCAGGTACGCTTCCTGGAGATGGAGTACGCCATCGCGCGCGAGCACCTCGGTCAGGCCCTGCGCGAGGTCCGCGACCTGCTGGAGGTCAGGGACTGGAAGATCAGTTTCCCGATCGAGGTACGAGTCACCCCCGCCTCGGACGCCTGGCTGTCCACCGCCTACGGCAGGGACTCGGCCTACATCGCCTGCCACGTCTACCGGCCGACCCCGAACCCCGCCTACTTCGAGGGCGTTGAGGAGATCATGACGAGGCTCGGCGGCCGCCCGCACTGGGGCAAGCTGCACACCCGCGACGCGGCCTACCTGACGACGGTCTATCCCCGGTTCGCCGACTTCCTGATGGTACGGGACGCCCTCGACCCCGGACGCGCGTTCGCCAACGAGTATCTCGACACCGTCCTGGGCTGAGGGGCCGCCGGGGCGGTCCCGTTCCCCCGATTCGGCCGCTTCTCACAAGCTTTCGGTAAAGGGTGACGCAAAGGCTCGCTCGAAGAGTGACGCGTCCGCGTGTCCCGTCGTTCCCCCGGCACGTGCGACGGGCAGATTCGCAGACGCCCGCGCCGCTCGACCCCGAGGGAGTCCGCTGGAGATGACCTTCTCCCGCCGTCCATGCCAGCCGCCGCCGCGATCCGTCGTCACGGACCGCGACGACCGGCCCCCGAACAACGCCGCGATCGCGACATACCCTCCCCGGACCGGCGGACCGGCCTCACCGCCATCTCCCGGTTCTTGGTGGAAGTCCGCAGCGGTTCACGGGGTTATCCATGAGAATCCCTTGAGGACCCCGAAGTTGCTGCTCCAGACCGGTGCCCTGTAATTAGATGAATGGAGCAAATGTGACCGGCGTCACATCGCTGCGAGCCCCATCCAGGAAGGCGATGTTCGGACATGCCGGGTACGGTGCTGGCAGGCAACCGGCACACGCGAGAGACTCAAGGGTCCGGGGGAAGATTGAGCACGACGACGAAGGGACTCGCATGCAGGAGCTCCGACTCGTCGCGGTGAGTGAGGACGGGACCTATCTCGTGCTGGCGACAGCCGGCCGGGGTACCCGGTTCACGCTGCCCGTCGACGACCGGCTCCGTGCTGCCGTCCGCGGCAACTTCTCCCGTCTCGGCCAGTACGAGATCGAAGTGGAGAGTCCGTTGCGCCCCAAGGAGATCCAGGCCCGGATCCGTGCCGGCGAGACCGCGGAGGAGATCGCCAATACGGCGGGCATCCCGGTCGAGCGCGTGCGGTGGTTCGAGGGCCCCGTGCTCCAGGAACGTGAGTACATGGCACAGCAGGCGCAGCGCTGCGCCGTACGCCTGCCCGGCGACTCCGCTCCCGGTCCCACCCTCGGCGATCTGGTCGCCGAGCGGCTGACCCGCCGCGGCGTCCCCGCCGACGAGATCGAGTGGGACTCCGCCAAGCGGGACGACAACATGTGGCGCATCAAGCTCGGGTTCGTGTGGAACGGTCACACGCGCAACGCCGAGTGGCTCTTCGACCCGCGCCGGCGCCACATCACGCCCCACGACGACGAGGCCCTGCGCCTGTCCAGCGGAGAGGACGTCAAGCCGGTCGAGGACACCACGGTCACGCCGTTCGTGCCGCGGGTGGCCAAGCTCGCTCCGGTGCCGCCGCTGGCTCCCGAACCGCCGAACCAGCAGCCGGTCGCCTTCCCCTCGGTCCTGCGGCACGAGTCCGTGGCACAGCCCCGGCCCGCCTACGCCCAGACCGAACCTCCGGCCGCCTACCAGCAGCCGCCCATGCCTCCACTCCCCCCCGGATACGAGGCCCCGCGGGTGTCCGTGCCGCCGCTGCGCGCTCCCGACCCGGCCGGATACCAGTCCGAGCCCGCCGTTCCCGCGGCCGAGGGCTCCGATCCCGCCGCGCGGGTCAGGCCTCCGGAGCCGGTGCTGCCGAAGCCGGTGCTGCCGGACCCGGTCACCGCGTACGAGCCGGTCTCACCGGCGGTGTACGAGCCTGCCGCGCCGGAGCCCGCCGCGTACGAGCCGCCGCCCGCCCCGGAGCCGGAGCCCGCGGCACCCACCGCGCCACAGCCCGTTGCCGCTGTCCAGCCCCCTGTGACGACGGCTGTGACGACGGCCGAGCCGGCTCCGGTCGGGCCGCTCTCGGTCGGCGCGCCGGAGCCGGTGCCCGCCACGGCGCGGGAATCGGTCACCGGACCCGACCTGCCCGAGCAGGCTCTGGCGCACGTGCCGGCCGCTCCCCCCGAGCCGGCGGTCACCGTACCTGAGGCCACGGCCGAGCCCGTGGTCGCGAAGGCTCCGGAGGCCGCGAAGGCTCCGGAGGTCACGGAGGCTCCCCAGGTCGCCGAGGTTCCGGCCCCCCTCTCGCCCACCGCCGCGACCCCGCCGAAGCCTGTCGCCGTCCCGCCCGAGCCCGCCGAGCAGCGGTCCACGGCGGGCGAGAAGGCGGCGGGGCAGCAGGTCTCCACGAAGGCGGAGAACGCCACCGTGGCGAAGGAGACCCCCGCATCGGAGACCGAACCGGCCCAGGATGGTTCGATAGCTGTACCGGCGGCGCGCGTCAGCGTGGACGAGCGGGCCAAGGCCGAGCCGGGCAGGCAAGAGACACAGGGGGACACGGGGGCAATGCAGGAGACCAAGGTCGACAAGCCCGCGGCGGAGAAGCCCGCGGAGCCGCCGAAGCCGGCACCGGCTCCGGCGCGACCTGCCAAGAAGTCCCGGGGGCGGCGGGCGTCCGTGCCCACCTGGGACGAGATCATGTTCGGCGCCCGCCGCCAGGACTGACCACACCGCGTCAGGCGGGGGGTGACCGGAACACCGGCCCCCCGCCTCACCGTGTGTCAGCCGTTCCCCGGCTCCCCGGACGAGGATGACCTGTCCCGCGTGGGCGGTTCGCCGGGTGCCGCCGATCCGAGGGGCGAGGACGCTGCGGGAAGCGGATCTCCGCGGCCCAGGTCCTCGGAAACGAGGAACGGGGCCAGCCAGGCCGGGGTGACCTCGGCGGCGAAGGCCGGCCCCTCGGCCTCACCGACGTCGAGGGCGGCATAGCCACCGGTACCCGCACCCACGCCCGCGGTCACGGTCAGCAGACCGGCGCGGCGCTGGAACCAGGTCTGGCTCAGAGTCCAGCCGACGACCGCCCGCTTCTCCACCACCGCCTGTGAGCGGCGTAGCGACCCCGAGCGGACCGACAGGCGGCTCCCGTCGTAGGTGTGGCCGAGGGACCGGTAGCGGTCCAGGCCGAGCGGGATGCCCAGCAGCGCGAGGATCAGGGCGGGCACCGCGAGCGCCCACCAGAGCCCGGACCAGAGCAGGGCCGCCGCCGTCGCGCAGGCGGCGACGACCAGCCACGGGAAGATCGCCCGAAACAGCCGGCGCCTGCGCGCCGCCGGCGGGTGGGACCGCAGCCCGGTGGTGATCGGGCCGATCGCCTCACCCACCACGCCGAGCACGGTCTCCCTCGGGGCGACGGGAAGCAACTGGCCCCGGGTCTCCGAGTCGCCGAGACCGGTCACGATCGCCCACGCGCGGCCGAACCCCGCCCAGCGCTCGGCCGGCCCTTCCACGAACTCGAACCCTCGCACCCTGCGCCGCTCCAGGGACACGCTCCTGCGCGTGACCAGACCGCGCCCGGCGATCAGGTATCCCTCGCCGGCGCGGAGGGTGAAATCCCAGTTGAACACCGCGTACATGATCACACCGACCACCGGCATGGCCAGGAGCAGCAGCACCAGGGCCGCGGCGAGCAGGGGCGGATGCTCCCAGAGCCACTCCCCCGCGCCCATCACGACCCGCCTGTCGATTTTGAACTCGCCGCCCCACTGGAACGCCAGGCCCACGGCACCGGCGACCAGCGCGAACGGGGTCAGCAGATAGGAACCGGAGAGCGGGCCGTAGACGAGCCACTTTCGCGGCAGCACGAAGAACACCCGCTCGGGGGTCGCGTCACCCACCTCGTGACGGACGACGGCGGGGGTCGCCGGCTCCGTCACGCTCGCGGCCGTGAGCTCACCGGAGCCGGACGCCGAGGCCGTCTCGCGCGCCTGGGCGCGTCTCGCCATGCGGGCGCGTGCGTGCCAGAGCAGCACCGCCTTGAGCCGCTCCCCCTCCTCCACGGTGACCCCGTCGAGCTCGCCCTCCTGCTTGTCGTCGCCGCCGGCGCCGGTGTCGATCCGCAGGACGGCGATGCCGAGCAGGCGGTGCAGCGGCGGGGCACTGACGTCGACGCCGCGGATCCGCTCCAGCGGGATCGTCCGCACCGACCTGCTGATCAGCGACCGGGTGAGTTCCAGCCGGTCACCGGCGACCCGGTAGGTGAAGGTGACCCAGCGCACGGCCGAGAACGCGACGGAGCCGACGACGCCCAGCGCCGCCCACACGAACGATCCCGGCGAGAACCCGCCGAGGAACAGGACACCGGCCAGCGGCAGGAAGAGCGAGGGCAGCATCCGGATCGGATCGGTCAGCAACACCTTCGGGCTGAGCCGCAGCGACGGCCCCGTCCGGTCGGCCGGGAGAGCGGGATCAGGATGCCGGACGGATCCGGGAGACCCGAGACCAGGCACCGAGGATTCGACGCCCTCCCCCGTCCCGTCGACCGAACGAGCAGGGGCAGGATCGGGATTCGGGACGGATCCGAAACCAGGCACCGAGGATTCGGTGCCCTCCGGCGGCTCCGCCGGTGAACGGCCGCTGGGGGATCCGGTCACGTCGCGTCGTCCCTGAGCTCTTCCGCGCGGCGGGCGAGCCCCTCGGCCAGTTCGGCGGCGACCTCGTAGTCAAGGCCCTTGATCGTGGACGAGCCCGCATGGGAGGCGGTGCGGATCTCGACGGTCGCCAGGCCCAGCATGCGCTCGAACCAGCCCTGCGCCTTGTCGACGGTCTGGATCCTGCTGACCGGCACGAACGCCCATTCCCTGCTGAGCCACCCGGAACGGGCGTAGACCACGTCCTCGCTGAGCTCCCACCTGTGCACGGCGTACCGCCAGAACGGCTCGACGAGCGTGCCGGGCACCAGTAGCAGCACCATCAGCCACGGCAGCCACCAGACGTTGTCCAGCGCCCATCCGGGCAACCACGACCAGCGGCCCTCGTCGATCCACCTCGCCAGGAAGAAAGAGCCACCCACCAGCACAATGGACCAGAGAACCCCCTCCATCAGCCACAAGGTGACTGCCTTGCGCGAAACCGGATTGGCGGGGGCGCGCAGGGAGACGGCCCTGCGACGCTCGCCCGGCCGACCGGCCGCCGTGGCCTCCTGCGAGGCGGGGCTGGGCTCATCGGCTCGGTCACTCACGCTGTCAGCCTAAACGGTCACGTCCCACGGGGCGCTCCGGCGGCGTGACGCAAAAAGTTCCGCCGGAGCCCGGCGGGCATCGTGGCAGGTCCGAGGGCAGGCGCTCCGACGAGGCGGCTCCCCTTCCTCGATCTGTCATCGCCCGTTTCCCTCCGGTCGGGCCGTGGATCGAAAAAGTGTCGGTGGCGCAGTACATGCTGGAGATCCGGAGACTACGGAGAGGTACGACCGATGAGCTATGCGATCCAGGCCGAGGGCCTGGTGAAACGCTACGGGGAGACCCGGGCACTGGACGGGGTGGATCTCCTCGTTCCCCAGGGGAGGCTGCTCGGTGTGCTGGGCCCCAACGGGGCGGGCAAGACCACCGCGGTGCGCATCCTGGCGACGTTGCTCCGCCCCGACGCCGGCACCGCCGTCGTCGGCGGCTACGACGTGACGCGCCAGGCCCACCAGGTGCGTTCACTGATCGGCCTGACCGGCCAGTACGCCGCCGTCGACGAGATGCTCACCGGCGTCGAGAACCTGGTGATGATCGGCCGCCTGCTGGGCATGACGCGTGCCGATTCCCGGGCGCGCGCGGGCGAGCTGCTGGAGCGCTTCGACCTGTCCGATGCCGGCGGGCGGGCCGCCAAGACCTACTCCGGCGGCATGCGCCGCCGTCTGGACCTGGCCGCCAGCCTGGTCGGCCGCCCCCAGGTGCTCTTCCTCGACGAGCCCACCACCGGGCTCGACCCGCGCAGCCGCACAGACCTGTGGAGCGTGGTGCGCGGCCTGATGGCCGACGGTGTCACCGTGCTGCTCACCACCCAGTATCTGGAGGAGGCGGACCAGCTCGCCGACGACATCGTCGTCTTCGACCACGGCAGGGTCATCGCCTCCGGCACCTCCGACCAGCTCAAGGCGACCACCGGTGCCCAGGTCCTGGAGGTGCGTCCCTCGCAGGCCGAGCACCTCGATCTGGTCGGCAAGGTACTGGCCGACGTGCTGGGCGAGATTCCCGACCTCAGCGGGGGCAGGGCCACCGCCTCCGTCCACGACCCCGCCGCCGTCCCCGTGATCGTGCGCCGTCTGGACGAGCAGGGTGTCATCGCCTCGGAGCTCGCGCTGCGCAAATCCAGCCTGGACGAGGTGTTCCTGGCCATCACCGGCCACCTGCCCGAGGGCGAGGAGACCCCCGACAAGGAAGAGGCGTTCGCGTCAACGACCCCGGCCTGAAGGCTGGAGCTTGAGGTGCCGCACCGCGCACCGCCGGCTCCACGTTGACCAGCCCCAGCCATCACGATGTGGAGGTGCAACCAGATGGCTACGGTGAACACACGCCGGCAGACCGACTCCGGGGTGCTTCCTCAGCCCCGGGCCCTCGAATCCACGTCAGCAGACACCCCGCAGGGTCGGGACGAAACGGGACATGGACGCCGCAAGGCAACGGGTGTTCAACCTGGGCGAGGGGAGACCGGCCAGGCCGTACCATCTGACCGGCATCACCCCAAGGGCGCTGAAGCGTCCGAGGGAGCGAACCGTGAGGTTCACCCGGCCGTGTTCGTCCTGGACGTGCACAGCCACCCGCTTGACCCGTGCCACCCGGCTCGTGCCCGCCGCCTGCTGGCAGCAGGCCAGGCAGTGGTGGTGCGCCACACCCCGTTCGTCATCCGCCTGCGCGACCGCACCGTGGCCGACTCCGTCGTCCAGGGTGTGCAGGTCGGCGTCGACCCCGGCAGCAAACACACCGGCATCGCGGTGTTCCGCACCGGCCGCGCCGGCCACGCCGACCGCATCGGCCTGTACGGCGTTCAGCTCGACCACCGGGGCGGGCAGATCCGCGACAGGCTCACCGCCCGCGCCGCTCTACGCCGGGGGCGCCGGTCGCGGAACCTGCGCTACCGCGCCCCCCGCTTCAACAACCGCACGAAACCGCAGGGGTGGTTGGCGCCGTCGCTGCGCCACCGCGTCGACACCACCATGTCGTGGGCGACCCGGTTGACCCGGTGGGCGCCCGTACGGGCCGTTCACGTTGAGCGGGTCGCGTTCGACACCCACGTCCTGTCGGCGGGCAAGACACTCGAAGGAGTGGAATACCAGCAGGGCCCCCTCGCCGGGTACGAGGTCCGCGAGTACCTGCTGGCCAGGTGGGGGCGTGCGTGCGCCTACTGCGGCGCCTGCGGCGTACCGCTGAACCTCGACCACCTCCCCCCGCGCAGCCGAGGCGGTTCCGACCGTCTCAGCAACCTCGTCGTGGCGTGCATACCGTGCAACCAGGCCAAGGCCGCCACCTTGGTCGAGGAGTTCCCGGCCGACCGGCCGAAGGTGCTGGCGAAGGTGTTGCGGCAGGTCAAGGCCCCGCTGCGGGACGCCGCCGCCGTGAACGCCACCCGGTGGGCACTGTGGCGGGCACTGAAGGCCACCGGCCTACCGGTCGCCGTCGCGTCCGGCGGGCGCACGAAATGGAACCGGTCCCGCCCCGGCGCCGCGAAATCCCACACCCTCGACGCCCTGCACGTCGGCCACCTCGACACCGTGACCGGTTGGCCGTCCGCGGTCCTGGTGGTCACAACGACCGGGCGCGGTACTTATCGCCGCACCCGCAGCGACCGCTACGGATTCCCCCGGCTGGCGCTACCCCGAACCAAACGCCACCACGGCTGCCAGACCGGCGACCTGGTCCGCGCCATCGTCTCGACCGGCACCAAAACCGGGACGCACACGGGACGGGTCACGGTCCGCTCCACCGGCAGGTTCAACATCCGCACCCGGCACGGCCTCGTGCAGGGCACCCACCACCGCCATGTTCGCCTGCTCCAACGAGCCGACGGCTATGGCTACACCACCCGCCCAGAAGCGCGGCACAGTGCCGCGTTTCCTCCCCCGCCCGCAGGCGGGGGTGTCCACGCTGGAAGTAACCGATGACCACACTGACGACGACCATCCCGCAGATGGCCGCCAAGCGCGTCACTCCCCTGGCAACTCTGCAGCAAACCATGACACTGGCCTGGCGCAGCCTGGTTCAGATCAAGCACAACCCGTGGGAGCTGCTGGATCTGAGCATCCAGCCCATCATGTTCCTGCTGCTGTTCACCTACGTCTTCGGCGGCGCCATCTCCGGATCCACCGGCGACTACCTGCAGTTCGCCCTGCCCGGCCTGCTCGTGCAGAACGCCCTGTTCTACACGCTCTCCACCGCTATCGGCCTCAACACCGACATCACCAAGGGCGTCTTCGACCGGCTGCGGAGCCTGCCCATCGCCCGCACCGCGCCCCTGTCCGGGCGCATCATCGCCGACACCGCCAAGCAGGTGTGGGCCTTCGCCCTGCTGGTCGGCTTCGGCATGGTGCTGGGTTTCCGGGTCACCACCAGTTTCTTCGGACTGCTGGGTGCCCTGGCGCTGCTGGTCGTGGTCGCCCTGGCCATGTCCTGGATGTCGGTGCTGATCGGGTTGAAGGCCTCCAGTCCCGAGAAGGTGCAGATGATCGCCTTCTCCACGATGATGCCGCTGACCTTCACCAGCAGCGCCCTGGTGCCCTCCGCCACCTTCCCGTCCTGGCTGAAGACCTGGTCCGACCTCAACCCCGTCACGCACCTGGCGGACGCCATCCGCGGCCTGCTCATCGGCGGCGACGTCACCAGGGCCGCGCTCTTCTCGCTGCTCTGGGCCGCCGGCTTCGCCGTGGTCTTCGCCCCTCTGGCGATCCGCGCGTTCCGCAGCCGCGTCTAGCGCCCTGCCCCTGAAGTGCCCCCTGAGTGCCCCTGGGTCCTCTCCGCCCAGCGCGGCCGGGCGATGCCTCGCCGCGTTGGGCGTACTCCGGGGCGGCTCTCCCCGAGAGGCTCCAGACAGGCCGCTGCACGAAGTTTCCGCCGGGGCCTAGGAAACCGGTCCGGCTGGATCCGGCAGGGGCGGGGCGGCCCGCTGCAGGGGCGTCTCGGGGGCACAGCCACCACGGGCGCTCCAGCCGTCGCAGATGTTCCAGGCGTCACGGCCGCCGGGACCGACCAGACATGACCGGCGAGCGACGGTCAGGGGACGGCGAAACCAGTTTGATGTTAACTCTCGCCCCTTCCGTCCCTCGATTTTGCCCGTTTTTCGGCCTTTTCCCCCCCACGGAACCTCGCGATCCGGTCTGCGCATCTTCCAGACCCGCGTAGCATCATCGGGCATGGGGCAGCCAAACATGTCTACGCGCCGCCCGCGGCTCATCTCGGGAATGGCGATCGCCGCGGCGCTCGTCGTCGCGTCCTCGGGTTGTGGGATGGCTAGCGGCATGGCCTCGACGGAGAGATCTCAGCTGGAGCCGATCAGCGTCTCCAGCCCCCGGGTCAGAGACGGCGGCCCCCTGCCGTCCGACTATTCATGCAAGGGTTCGGCCGGTAATCCCCCGTTGCGCTGGTCTCGCGTGCCCGAGGGCACGAAGTCCGTCGCGATCGTGGCGGACAGCAACTCCCGGACAGGCGGCGAGGTGCACTGGGTCGTTTTCGACATCGACCCCCGCACCAACGAACTACCTGAGGGCGGCGTCCCGGTGGGAGCCGTGGAGGGAAGCACGACGAACGGCAAGGTGGGCTATAGCCCCCCGTGCGGCGTCCAGGAGAACTATCGTTTCACTGTCTACGCGCTCGACGGCAAGGTCGATCTTCGCAAGGGAGCCTCCCTTGACCAGACCTTGAGGAGCATCGCGGACAAGACGATCGCCTGGGGACGGCTCACCGCGGCGCACATCGAGTGACTGGCCAAACACCGGAGGTAGTAATGGTTACCAATTCTTCACTTAGGGTGTGACAACGCTCATAGTGGTCCGACACAATCAGATGCAATGTCCAAGCGCAGGTGATGCATGGGGGAAGGTCGCGTCGATGGCCGCGCGACCTCACCGGCGCCGCTGTAAGGCCATGGCCTTGAGGGTGGTGCAATGATCGCGGTCGTAGTAAGCCTGGTCGCCGTCGTGCTCCTCGTGCTCGTCGTCGTGGCACTGGGAATGCGGTCGATGAACCGCAGGGAGAGCGCGCTCCCCGCGGAACGTCTGCGGGAGATGGCGGAGAAGGAGGCGCTGACTCCGACCATGTCCAGCGACGACTTCGCCACCAGAGAACCAAAGATGAACCACTTCACCCCCGACCTGACACCGTTCGACGAGCCGAAGCCGCCACGCCAGCCGCGGCCGCCGAGCTCCCGGGGCAAGCGCGGGCTGAACGAGTTCGGCCAGGTGGACGACTACGACGACGACTACTGGACACGGCTCCAGGCTGACGAGGGCGGTTTCGGAGGGCCCTTGGCAGCTCAGATGGGCGCGAGCCGTCCCGTCGACAAGGAGAACCAGCAGGTCGACGCCGACGCGACGACAGCGCAGGCACCGCTCCCGACCAGGCCCCAGCCGTCCCGCGGCGCCCCGCGACCCCCCGCTCCCCGACCGGCCAGGCCGGCTCCCGAGCCGGCCGTCGCCTCCGCCTCGCTGCCCTCCGGCCTCGACGACCTCATCGCCCCGGTCCAGCCGAACCCCGCTCCCACCGCGGCGTCACTCGCCGAGCAGCGGACCGTGACGTTCGCGGCTCCCACTCCCGGCGCCTTCGGTGACGCCCGTCCCCCGCGGGCGAGTTCTCGCCGCGGCGGGAACCGGACACCCTCGCAGCCGTCGCCCCAGCCCGTCCAGGGCAACGGCGCCCCCTCCCGGCCCGACCCGCTGAACGACCCGCTCGGTGGCCCGTACCCTCGCCGCGGCGCGAGTTCCCGGCCCAGCGGCAGCGGCTCGTCCGGTGCCCGTCCGGGCAACGGTGGACCGCCCGCCTCGATGCCCCCCATGGGTCCCACGACCAGCGGCGGCTTCCCCGCCACGCCCGCGCCCGACCCGCTCGCGGCTTCCTACCGCACCCCGGCGCAGCCACCCAAGAGCAACCTGACGGACAACCCGTGGGCACAGGCCACGAGCCCGACGTCGGGTGGCTGGCCGGCGGCGAACACCGCCGACATCCTCGACGACCCGGCCCCGTCCTACTCCTCGTACCAGACGCCGGTCTACGGCGCTCCGCCCGCGGGCTCGTACGAGGTCAGCTCGGGCTGGGCCACCATCGACGACGACGCGATCACCGGTCCGAGCCCGGCGATCTCCGCCTCCACCGGCCCCTCCCGGGCCTTCCCCCCCGCCCAGGACCGCCCGGCCGACCCGCGGGGCGGGACGACCGGCGGGTACGGCTACGAACCCCAGCCCGCCACCCCGGCCAGCCCGGTCGCGTGGCCGGAGCCCGGCACTCCCAACGGGAGCGACGGCGCGAGCTGGCCAAGCTACGGCGAGCTCTACGGCACCGCCCCCGAGACCGCGACCGCTCCCGCCGAGGGACGAGGCCGGGATGGCTCGCGGGGCAACCACCATCGGGCAACCCAGGAGCCCGACTACCCCGACTATTACCGCTGATTCTCCCCGTCCTCCGTAAAAGCCCACGGTAAACGCCCGGCCGATGAGGCGCGGCCCCGTAGGGTCTGCACATGGAGACGGACACGAAGAGCGACGGTTTGTTTACGGTGGGTCGCATCGCCTCCGTGCTGCGGTACGACCTACCCGCATCCCTGGTGGTCTTCCTGGTGGCACTGCCCCTCTCACTGGGCATCGCGGTCGCCTCGGGAGCACCACTGGCGGCGGGACTCATCGCCGGTGTGGTGGGCGGCGTGGTGGCGGGCCTGCTGGGCGGCTCCGTCGTCCAGGTGAGCGGGCCCGCCGCGGGGCTGTCCCTGGTGGTCGCCGATCTGGTGATGCGATACGGCTGGCGGGCCACCTGCATGATCACCTTACTCGCGGGCGTCCTGCAGCTGCTGCTGGGCGTCTGCCGGGTCGCCCGCTCGGCGCTGGCGGTCTCGCCCGCCGTGGTGCACGGCATGCTCGCCGGGGTGGGCGTGGTGATCGCCCTCGCCCAGCTGCACGTGGTGCTCGGCGGGAACCCGCAGCGCTCCGCGATCGAGAACCTGATCGAGCTGCCCCAGCAGATCATCCACAACCACACGCACGCGGTCTTCGTCGGCCTGCTGACCATCACGGTCCTGGTCGCCTGGACCCGTCTGCCGGCACGGCTGCGGGTTTTCCCCGCGCCGCTGGCGGCCCTGCTCGCCGCCTCGGTGACCGCCTGGGCGCTCGGCTGGGAGGTCACCCGGATCGACCTGTCCGCCAGCCTGGACTCCTGGGCCACCCCGCTCTGGCCCACGGGTGACTGGCACGGGATCATCGCCGCGGTGCTCATCGTGGCGCTGCTGGCCGGGGTGGAGTCGCTGCTCTGCGCGGTGGCCGTCGACAAGCTGCACGAGGGCAGGCGTTCCGACCTCGACAGGGAGCTCATCGGCCAGGGCGTGGCCAACATGGTGACCGGCTCGCTGGGCGGCCTGCCCGTGGCCGGGGTCATCGTCCGCAGCACCACCAACGTCAGGGCGGGGGCGCGCAGCCGCTGGTCCACGATCCTGCACGGCGTGTGGATCCTGCTGTTCGCGGTCGGCCTGGGGTGGATGATCGCCCTGATCCCGATGGAGGCGCTGGCCGCGCTGCTGGTCTTCATCGGCGTGCAGATGGTCAACATGGGGCATCTGCGTAACCTGCGCGGCCACAGCGAGGTGCCGGTGTACGTCGTCACGATGGCCGGGGTGGTGCTGCTCGGCCTCGCCGAGGGAGTGCTGGTCGGCCTCGGCCTCGCCGCGCTGTTCGCGCTGCGCCGCCTCACCCGGGTGACCGTGCGGGCCACCGCCGAGCCGGACGGCCGCTGGCACGTGGTGATCGGCGGCTCGCTGACCTTCCTGGGGGTGCCCACGCTCACCTCGGAGTTGCGGGCCATCCCGGCCGGCGCCTCGGTCGACCTCGACCTGAACATCGACTTCATGGACAACGCGGCCTTTGAGGCCATCCACGACTGGCGGCACGAGCACGAGCGCGGCGGCGGGAGTGTGGACATCGACGAGATCCACGACGAGTGGTACGCCATGGCGGCCAGCGGCGCCCGGATGTTCCCCGCCAAGACCCCGCCCCTGGCACCCGACCGGTGGTGGCTGCCCTGGTCCCACCGGCGGAGCGGGCGGCGCTCGACCCGCCATCCGCTGGTCGCCACCCGGCACGCGCCCCGCGGCGGCAGTCCCGCCGTGCCCGACCTGCTGGCCGGGGCGCGGGAGTTCCACCAGCGCACGGCACCGCTGGTCCGTCCCCTCCTGCACGGGATGGCCCGCGGGCAGGAGCCCTCGCATCTCTTCATCACCTGCGCGGACTCCCGTATCGTGCCGAACCTGATCACCGCCAGCGGCCCGGGAGACCTGTTCACCCTCCGCAACCTCGGCAACCTGGTGCCCCGGCTGGGTTCCGTGCCGGCGGACGACTCGGTGGCCGCGACGATCGAGTACGCGACGGACGCGCTCAACGTCCGCACCATCACGGTCTGCGGACACTCGGGGTGCGGGGCGATGACCGCCCTGCTCAGCGGGGGTGAGAAGGCGGCGGGTCTGCCGGCGCTGGGCCGCTGGCTACGCCACGGCAACCACACCCTGGCACGGTTCATCGCGGGCGAGAGCGCCGGCGACGACGAGGGCCCGCTGGACCGCCTCTGCCGGGTCAACGTGATCCAGCAACTGGAGAACCTCCGGACCTACCCGCAGGTGGACCGGCTGTTCCGCGCCGGGCACCTGGAGCTGGTCGGCATGTACTTCGACATCGGCACCGCCCGGGTGCACCTGCTGGAGCATCACCCGATCGCGAGCCGTCCGCTGTGAGCGGATGGCTTGCGCTACGGGTGAAAGCCTGTGGTCCCGTATCCGCCGGGCGCCAAGAATGAGGCGCTATGAGGATTCTGATCATGGGTGGTTCGGTTTTCCTGGGCCGGGCGATCACCCAGGAGGCGCTGCGGCGCGGGCACGAGGTCACGACGTTCAACCGGGGTCGCAACGGGGTCGACCTGCCGGGCGTGGAGGCGGTCAGGGGCGACCGTGAGGTGCCGGAGGACCTGGATCGCCTGGTGGCGGGCCGGGAGTGGGACGCCGTCATCGATGTCCACGGGCAGGTCCCGAGGGTCGTCGGCGAGTCGGTGCGGAGGCTCGCCGGCCGGGCGGGCAGCTACGCGTACATCTCCAGCATCTCGGCTCTCTCCGACTTCCCCGAGCGGGAGTGCGACGAGAGCTCACCGCTCTTCGAGTGCGCGCCGGACGCGGGTCCCGAGGACGGTCACTACGGCATGCTCAAGGCGGGCTGCGAGCGGGCGGTGGAGGAGGGCTTCGACGGCAACGTACTGATCATCCAGCCGGGTCTCATCCTGGGTCCGTACGAGAACGTGGGCCGCCTGCCCTGGTGGCTGGACCGGATCTCCCGGGGCGGGCGGGTGCTGGCCCCGGGGGATCCGGACCGGGCGATGCAGGTCATCGACGTCCGTGACATCGCCGCGTTCGTCCTCACCCATGCCGAGGCCGGGACGGCGGACCGCTTCCTCACCGGCGGGGTGCGCGGCAACACCACCTACGGTGACTGGCTGGCCGAGTGCCGCGCGGTGACCGGTTCGGACGCCGAGTTCGTCTGGGTCGACGACCGCTTCCTGCTCGATCGGAAGGTGTCGCCGTGGACCGAGTTCCCGGTCTGGGCTCCCGACGGCCCCGAGTTCGCCGGCGTCTGGTTGTCCTCGTCGGCGAAGGCCATCGCGGCCGGGCTGACCTGCCGCCCGGTCGCCGAGACCGTACGCGACACCTGGGCGTGGCTGCGTGACGTCCCGCCGGCAGAGCGCGCGTTCCGCGGGCACGGCATCGATCCGGAGAAGGAGGCCGCGATCCTGGCCGAGTGGGCATAGGGGTTCCCGGTCACCACGATCCGCCCGCGGCAGGGGTGTATTTCTACGCAGACGCCGGATCGGCCGACGCATAGGGTCGTGGCTGTCCGGCTCCGTCCCCCGAACGCCGGACAGCGGTCCACGCTCCCGGGGCCGAGGGTGGAGGGCTGCCGATACCGTCCTCCACCCACCCCTTCACCCGTGCCATGTCACGCGCGGCGGGTGTGCCTCATCGTCCAGTTGGTCTCCCAGGTCTTCTCCCCGTCCGCGGAGAACGCCTGCTCCCACAGGGCCGAGGTCGGCGTGATCTCCGACCACGTGTACCGCATCCGCACGGGCGTACCCTCGTGGGTTTCGTCACCGTGGAACACGCCCTTCCCATCGGCGAACGTGCCGAAGACGGGATTGTGCAGAACTCCGGTCTCGCTGTTGATCCAGTAGATCGCCCACAGTTCACGTTTGACGTCAAAAGTCCGTATCGACACCCCCTTGAAGCCCTTCGTGGGGAAGGTGATCTCGTCGAAGACGCCCGCGCCGTCGAAGAAACCGCGGCAGACGGCGACGCTGGGAAACTCCTCCCACTCATCGCCTCCGCTCAGCGGTTTGAGGAGCCTGCGGTTGTCTATGTCCCAGGTACCGTGCAGGAAGTCGAAATCGCTGTTCATGCTGAGATATTAGAGCCGCTCCCTAACATTCCCTGTCAATCGGGCAGAGGGATTTCCTGCCCGCGCGGGCGTTGCGTGGCCCTCGCATGCGGGGTACCGTCACGGCCCTCAGGATCCGTTTTTCCATACGACATCCGGCAAAGCGACATTTTCCGCTCGCCGGGGCATATAACTCAGGCCGCCACATACGCATACGGCACGGAGGTCGACGATGGCTGGGTGGCACGCGTTACGGGAGGAACTGGTCTCGCGGGTACGTACCCGGGGGATCAGCCAGGTCGTGGCCGATGCGTTGCGGACGGTGCCACGGCACGTGTTCCTGCCCGAGCTTCCCGCGCAGACCGTCTACCAGGACGACGCCATCGTGACCAAGCGCGATGCGGACGGCCGCCCGATCAGTTCCTCCTCGCAGCCGGCGATCATGGCTCTGATGCTGGACCAGCTCGGGGTGGAGCCGGGGCAGCGCGTGCTGGAGATCGGCACCGGAACCGGCTACAACGCCGCGCTTCTCGCCCATCTGGTGGGGCCGAAGGGCCAGGTCGTGAGCGTCGACATCGACCCCGAGCTGGTCACGCTCGCCGGGGAGCACCTGGCGGTCGCGGGACACCCCGAGGTGAGGCTGGTGTGCGCCGACGGATCCGAGGGATTCCCGCCGGGGGCGCCCTACGACCGGGTGATCGCCACCGTCGGCGTGTGGGACCTGGCACCGGCCTGGCTTGAGCAACTCGGGCCCGGCGGGCGTCTCGTGGCCCCGCTGGACCTGCGGGGGGTGCAGCGCTCGGTGGCGATGGAGCGAGCGGACGGGCACTGGACGAGCCGCTCGGTGCTGCCCTGCGGGTTCATGCGGATGCGCGGCCCCTTCGCGGGTCCCGAGACGACGCTGGTACTGGACCGCGAGTCCGACCTGACGATCTCGCTGCCCGAGGCGAGCGAGATCGGTGACGTGCTGGCGGCGCTCGACGGACCCGTGGTCGAGCTCTCCACCGAGATCAGCGTCGGCTTCTCCCAGCTCCTCGACGGGCTGAGCCTCTGGCTGGCGGTGCACGAGCCCCGCTGGTGCACCATGTCGGAGGCGCGACCCGGCTGGCTGGCCTCGCCCCCGCTCGACCTGACCGGGTTCCGGATGGCCGTCGGGATCGTCGAGCGCGACAACCTCTGCATGCTGGAGCCGTCGCCGGACGGCACCCTGATCGCTCGCGGCCACGGACCGGACCGGCTGCGGCTCGCGGGCGAGCTGGTCGCTCACGTCCAGGCGTGGGACATGGCGGACCGCCCCATGACGACCGGACTCCGTATCGACGCCTACCTGGGTGACCCTCCGCGCGGCGGCCTGCTCCTCCGCAAGCACCACACCACCCTGGCCCTGTCGTGGCAGGATTCGTAGCGGGTTGCCGTTAGCGCGTGTGGCGCCGGCCGTCGCTTCGATCGCTGCGGAGCCGCGATCAACTCTTCTGCAGGATCTGCGCGATCGTCGCGATGGCGTGGCGGCCCTCGGGGACCGGGGTCAGGACGTAGACATGAAAGGCGCCCCGCACGACGTGCAGGTTCACCGCCACGACGGCTGTCTTTCCCGC
>NZ_JBEXGU010000098.1:0-35348 GCF_040607515.1 Streptosporangium sp. NPDC005286
CCGGGAACCTCGGTTCCCGGGGCCCGCGCCGTTTCGTGGCCCTTTTTCCCGCGTCCGGAAAGGCGGGCTGTTCTCCTGGCCGATACAGGCGCAGACTGGGCGGATGGAGTCGCGAGCGGCGGTCGACGATGCCGCGCTCGGGCGCGAGGCGTGGTCCGTGCTCGACGCGAACTCGACGGGTGCCGCGACCGTGCCCGCGCCGGGCCTCTATCCGCACCAGTGGAACTGGGACTCCACCTTCGTCGCGATCGGCCTGGCCCGCTGGGACACCCGCAGGGCCGGGACCGAACTGCTCAGCCTGCTGGCGGGGCAGTGGCACACCGGGATGGTGCCGCACATCGTCTTCCAGCCCGCCCGCGAGGAGGTCTACTTCCCCGGCCCGGCCGTCTGGCGCTCGACGGAGCACCGGGCCGCTCCCCACGGCGTGTGCACCTCCGGGCTGACCCAGCCGCCGCTGCAGGCGCTGGCCCTGTGGTGGGTGTGGCGGCACGCGGCCGACCGCGACACGGCCGTGGCCCTCGTACGGCGGATCTACCCGATGCTGGTCGCCCAGCACGACTACCTCGCCACGTCCAGGGACCTGGGCGGGGGAGGGCTGGCCGCGATCGTGCATCCATGGGAGTCGGGGATGGACGACAGCCCCGTCTGGGACGCCCCGCTGGAGGCGCTGCCCCCGGTCCGTCACGCCTACCGGCGCGAGGAGCCCTCCCAGTGGCATCCCGACAGCCACCATGACCGCTACATGGCGCTGGTCCTGGGCTACCGGGACTCCGGCTACGACCCGGCCTACCTGAGAGACGAGCACCCGTTCGCGGTCGAGGACCCGATGTTCAACGGGATCTGGCTCGCCTCCTGCCAGGCGCTCGTCGAGCTGGCGCCGGTGGCCGGAGCGGACGCGGGTCCGCACCGGGAGGCGGTGGAGCGGATCCGCGCCGCGCTGCTGGACCGGCTCTGGGCCGACGGCGTCTTCCGCGTCCGTGACCTGCGCGCGGGGCGGCTCAGTTCCATCCGCACGGTCGGCTCCTTCGGGCCGTTGCTCGACCAGGGACTGCCGGCCGACAGGATCGCGGAGCTGGTGGGGGTGTTGGAGTCGGCGAGCTTCATGGGAGCCGCGGGGTACCCGGTGCCGAGCTGTGAGATCCGCGCTCCGCAGTTCGACCGGTCCTGCTACTGGCGCGGGCCGTCCTGGGTGAACACCAACTGGCTGCTGCGGCGGGCGGCGGAGGTGCACGGCCTGGTGGGGCTGGTGCGGGTGCTGGGCTCGCAGACCCTGCGCCTCGTACGGCAGGCGGGTTTCCGCGAGTGCTTCGACCCCTTCGACGGCAGCGGACGAGGCAGCCGGGACTTCTCCTGGTCGGCCGCGCTCACCCTCGACCTGCTCGCGGATACCTTGGAGTGTTGAGGTACGGCCATCGCCGGACACGACACCGAACCATGCGGGGCCGCACCGCGCCTCTCCACGCTGTGAGGATTCAAATGAAGCTCTTCCGTCGCCTGCCCGCCGAGATCCGCGGGACCATCGATCCCGGTGACCGGGTGCTCACCTATGCCGAGGGCCCGGGCGGTTACGTGATCGCCGCGGACAGGGCACTTTACCTGGGCGGCGAGCGCCTGCCCTGGTTCCAGGTGGACCGCGGCGCCTGGGACGAGGAGGGACTGACCGTCGTCACCACCGACGGGCGGTCGTACCGGGCGCTGCTGCCCGAGCCCGGCCGGATCCCCGAGGCCGTGCGGGAGCGGGTGACCGCCTCGATCGTGGTCAACCACTATGTCCCGCTGGACGCGCGAGGGGGAGTGCGGCTGGTGGCGAGGAGGGCCGACGCCGACCGGTTGGTCTGGGAGTTCGTCTTCGACGCGGGTCTTGACCCGGACGACGCCGGGCTGCGCGCTCTCGCGGAGCAGGCGCTTGAGGAGACCCGCAGGAGCTTCGGCGTCTGAGCCGGGGTCTGAGGGTGCCCGGACACGCGAAAGGCCCCTGGAGGGGCCTTTCGCGCCTGCGGGCCGCTCACGGGGCCCGCGGGCGCCGACAGGGCGGCACCGGCAAGATCAGTGGGGCGTGTCGGTCCTCTGGTTCTCCGGCCAGCCGGTGCCCGTGTCGTCGTGCTCGTCGCCGGGCCAGCCGTTCGCCGAATGCAGGAAGGGCAGCCGGTTTCTGGCCGCGTCGCTCACCTTGGTCCTCGCCACGCCGGTGGCCTTGGAGACCTTGGCGCCCATCAGGCCGGCCGTCTCCTGCACGGTGGGGTTGTCGAAGACCCGCTGGGCCATCCTCTTGATCTGCTCGTAACGCTCCCGACCGGCGCGGCTCCCCAGGATGTAGCCGGCCGCGAAGCCGATCCCGAACATCAACCGATAACGCATGTCCACCTCCACAAGCATGTTCCGCCGGTCCCTGTCCTGTGATCACCCGCGGATGGCCATTCGTCTCGCACCTACCCCGGACTATCGATGCGACACACACCCATGGAGTGCGCTAATCTATTCCTGCGCCGCGAGGAACGGGGGACACCCGGTCCGACCAGCGCAAAGCGCAATCCCGTGTAGCTCAATCGGCAGAGCAGCCGGCTGTTAACCGGCAGGTTATAGGTTCGAGTCCTATCGCGGGAGCCAGCGTCAGAGCCCCGGAAGCCCGGCTTCCGGGGCTTTTGGCATCTCATGTCCCGGTTTGGTGGCCTGCTCATGCCCCGATTCAGCGGACAAACCACGGTGAATCACAGAAAATGAGTGAGGCCATGCCCGGTGTCGCCGCGATCGTGGCGAGTGAGCCGGTGCGCGGTCGCCGCGGACCAACAGTGATCGCAGCGGGGAAGGGCCGCCGCGTTCAGGGCACCACGCCGCCCGGAACGGCAGTCGTGCTCGTGAGCCACAATGGGTGGTTTTTCTGTGCTGACCTGGCGAAGGTCCCGGCGGCGTGCGCCGGATCCGTTCCACGAGGTTCCCAAGGTCCCCGAGGTGCCTCCAGCCGACGTGATGGCGGCGGCCGAAGACTACCTGCGGCTGTTTCACGCGGAGAATCCCGGTGCGGGGGTCCTGCGGGAGCGCCTGCGCGAGGTCCGGCAGGAGATCGCCGACACGGGAACGTACACGCACACCAGTGGTGAGCTGGTCTTTGGCGCCAAGGTGGCCTGGCGCAACAGCGGCAGATGCATCGGGCGGCTGTACTGGCGCTCGCTGCGGGTGCGCGACCGGCGGCATGTCACCACGGCCGAGGGCGTCGCCGTCGAGTGCGTGAACCACCTGCGGGACGCGGCGCCCGCCCGCCGGATCCGCCCGACGATCACCGTGTTCCCCCAGGACCGGCCGGGGGCGCCGGGACCGCGGATCTGGAACGAGCAGCTCATCCGGTACGCCGGGTACGCGATGGCGGACGGTTCGGTCATCGGGGACCCCCGCTACGTCGGCTTCACCGCGATGCTGCGCGAGCTGGGCTGGCCCGGCGGCCCCGGAAGCCCCTTCGACGTCCTCCCGCTGGCGATCTCGGTCGGGAACGGGCCGCCGCTGCTGTCCACGATTCCCGGCGACGCCGTGCTGGAGGTCGCGCTCTCGCATCCCCACCACCCGTGGTTCGAGCAGCTGGGGCTGCGCTGGCACGCGGTACCGGTCATCTCGAACATGTGCCTGGAGATCGGCGGCGTCTGCTACCGGGCGGCGCCGTTCAACGGCTGGTACATGGGCACCGAGATCGGCGCCCGCAACCTGGCCGACGCCGACCGCTACGACCTGATGCCGTTGATCGCCCGGCGGCTGGGCCTGAACACCGGCACCGACCGCTCGCTCTGGCGGGACCAGGCGCTGGTGGAGCTGAACGTGGCGGTCCTGCACTCCTTCGAGCGGGCGGGGGTGACGATGACGGACCACCACACCGAGGCCAGGCATTTCCTGATCCACCTGGAGCGCGAGGAGCGGGCAGGACGGGTCTGCCCCGCGGACTGGACCTGGATCGTGCCGCCCATGTCGGCCTCGGCCACGCCGGTCTTCCACCGTTACTACGAGGACAGGCAGCTGTCGCCGAACTTCGTCCACCACGCCGACTCCCTGGAGCGCGCGCTCGGTCACCGGACTGCAACGGGAGGTTAATTCAGGGGAAACGTACCGGCGCTGCACTTGCAGTGACCCACCGAGTGGTGGGGCGCATCTAGGGTTCCGCCGCCGCCGACGCCGGGCGTCACGACCGTGAGGCCGTACGGCGACGGCGCGGGACTGGTCCGAGAGGTGCAGGCGGCCGCGTGGCCGTTCCACGGCGGGACAAAAGCCCGGGAGGCCGGCCGATCCCGGCTGTCCTCCAGCCGGGGTCCGAGCTGATCGGAGCTCCATGCACTGGCACCCGTCCGCTTCCGACCCCGCCCGCCAGGGCCCCTCCGGCGCGGCCCCCTCGGGCCCCGACCGGTACGGTCCCGAGGCCCGCTTCGCCGTCGACCGCGAGGCCGAGCTGCCCACCGCCAACTGGGAGCGCGAGGTCGCCTGGGCCCTGGAGGTGGGCCTGCAGGGCGCCGACTCCATCGTCGACCGGCGCATCCCGACCTTCTCCCGCGGAGAGCTGCCGCACTTCGCCGGGATCAACACCTTCCTCAAGGCTCCGTACGTCGAGGACGTGCGGCGCTGCGGCGCGTACGACGTGGCGATCCTGGGCGCGCCGTTCGACGGCGGCACGACCTACCGCTCGGGCACCCGCTTCGGCCCGCAGGGCATCAGGAAGATCTCCGCCCTGTACGGCCCCTACAGCTTCGAGCTGGGGGTGGATCTGCGCGAGTCGATCACGATGGCCGACCTCGGGGACGTGTTCACCATCCCCGGCAACATCGAGAAGACCTTCGACCAGATCTCCAAGGCCGTCTCGCACGTCTACTCCAGCGGGGCGTTCCCGGTCGTGCTGGGAGGCGACCACTCCATCGGTTACCCGACCGTGCGCGGCGTGGCCGAACACCTGTCGGGCAACCTCGGGATCATCCACTTCGACCGGCACGTGGACACCCAGGAGACCGACCTCGACGAACGCATGCACACCACGCCGTGGTTCCACGCCACCGACATCCCCAACGTGCCGCCGCAGAACCTGGTGCAGATCGGCATCGGCGGGTGGCAGGCGCCCCGACCTGGGGTAAAGGTCGGTCGTGAGCGCGGCACCACGATCATGACGGTCACCGACTGCGTGGACATGGGCATCGAGGCGGCGGCCGAGCGCGCGCTGGAGGTCGCCTGGAAGGACGCCGAGGCCGTGTGGCTCTCCTTCGACGTCGACTGCCTGGACGCCGCGTTCGTCCCCGGCACCGGCTGGCCGGAACCCGGCGGCTTCCTGCCGCGCGAGGTACTGAAGTTCATCCAGATCATCGCCGACGCGGCGCCGCTGGCCGGGATCGAGGTCGTGGAGTGCTCGCCACCCTACGACAACGCGGAGATCACCTCGCTGATCGCCACCCGCGTCATCTGCGACACCCTCGGCTGCCTGGTCCGTTCCGGGCACCTGCCCGCGAGGAAGGGAGCCGCGTGATGCTCCGCCGCCTGCTCGTCTCGCTCTGCCTGCTCGCCGCCTGCGCGGCGTGCGCGTCCGCCCCCGGCGGGTCCGCCGAGCCGGCCGCGTCCGGCGGGAAGAAGGTTCTCACCCTGGGCTTCTCCGCCTGGCCCGGCTGGTTCCCCTGGCAGGTCGCCCAGGAGAAGGGGCTGTTCGCCAAGAACGGCATCGAGGTCGAGCTGAAGTACTTCGACAGCTACACCGACAGCCTGACCGCGCTGGCCACCGGCAACGTCGACGCCAACAGCCAGACGCTCAACGACACCCTCGCCTCGGTGTCCGGCGGGGCGAAGCAGACGATCGTGCTGGTCAACGACAACTCCACCGGCAACGACCAGATCATCGCCAGGTCCGGCATCGCCACGGTGGCCGACCTGAAGGGCAGAACCGTCGCGGCCGAGCAGGGCACCGTCGACCACTACCTGCTGCTGCTCGCGCTGCGGAAGGCGGGGCTGACCGAGAAGGACGTCACCTTCAAGCCGCTGCCGACGGACGCCGCCGCGGCGGCCTTCAAGGCGGGCCAGGTGGACGCGGTCGGCGTGTTCGCGCCCTTCACCACCACCGCCCTGGGGCTGCCGGGTTCCACGGCCGTCGCCACCTCCAGGGACTTCCCCGGCGCGATCCCCGACCACCTGGTGGTGGCCGCCTCGCTGGTCGCCGAGCGGCCGCAGGAGGTGCAGGCGCTGGTGAAGACCTGGTTCGAGACCCTGGAGTGGATCGCGGCCAACAGGGCGGACGCCACCGCGATCATGGCCAGGCGGGCGGGGGTGAGCGAGGCCGACTATGCGAGCTACGACGCGGGAACCACGATCTTCTCCCTGGACGACAACCTGGCCGCCTTCGAGCCCGGCGGCACCGACGACCACCTCGACCACCAGGCCGCCCTGATCGCGAAGTTCCTCGTCGCGTCGGGCCTGGCCGACACCGAGCCGTCACTGGACGGTCTCTTCGAGCCAAGGTTCGTCAGGAGCCTCAAGCCGTGAGTGCGGGAGCGCCGATATGGAGAGCATGCCGGGCGGCCGGTTGCGGCCGGGGCGGGTTCAGCTCGCCCTGCTCGCCACCAGGAAGGTCGCGGCAGTCATGAGCGCGGGGACCGCGGAGCCCGTCGCGCCCCCCGAGGCGGGACGGCGGGCCTGGGAGCCGCTGCCCCGGCGCGCGGGCCGGCCGGGTCCGGCCTGGAAGCGGAGCTCCGGGATGTCCGTCCGTGCCCGCTGGGGCCTGCGGGCGGCCTCGGTGCTGGTCCCGCTCGCCCTCTGGACCGTCGCCGCCATGGCGGAGCTGGTCGATCCGACCTTCCTGCCGTCCCCGCTGGCCGTCCTGGAGGCGTTCGCGGAGATGCTGGGCACCGGCCTGTTGCTCGACGACACCCTCGCCAGCCTCGGCCGGGTCGGGGCCGGGTTCGGGCTGGCGGTGGCGATCTCGGTGCCGGTGGGCGTCGCGATGGGCACCTCGGCCGTGGCGCTGGCCCTGCTGGAACCGGCGGTCGGCCTGCTCCGCTACATGCCGGCCGCCGCGTTCATCCCGCTGCTGATCATCTGGCTGGGTCTCGGCGAGCCGTCCAAGGTCGCGATTCTGCTGCTGGGCGTGGTGTTCTTCAACACGCTGATGGTCGCCGACGCCGTACGGCGGGTGCCGGGCGAGCTCGGCCAGGCGGCCGCCACCCTGGGCGCCCGGCGCGGCGAGATCCTCCGGAAGGTGATCTGGCCGTACGCGCTCCCGGCGGTGGTGGACGCGGCGCGGATCAACGCCGCCGCCGCGTGGAACTTCGTGGTGGTGGCCGAGCTGATCGCCGCCGAGTCCGGGCTCGGCTACCGGATCGTCCGGGCCCAGCGGTTCCTGCAGACCGACAAGATCTTCGCGGTGCTCATCGTGATCGGGGCGGTCGGCCTGCTGATCGACGTCGTGCTGCGCGTGCTGCGCGACCGTCTCGGGAGGTGGACGGCATGACCCTCGTGCTGCGCGGCGTGGCCAAGGACTACGGGACCACCCGCGTCCTGGACGGCATCGACCTGTCGATGGAGCCGGGCGAGTTCGTGTGCGTGGTCGGGGCGAGCGGCTCGGGCAAGTCAACGTTGCTGTCGCTGATCGCCGGGCTCTCCCCGGCCAGCGCGGGCTCCATCACGCTCGGCGGGGCACCCGTCGTCGGCCCCGGTCCCGAGCGCGGGCTGGTCTTCCAGTCGGGAGCGCTGTTCCCCTTCCTCACCGTCGCGGAGAACGTGGCCTTCGGACTGCGGCTACTGCCGATCTCCGGGGCCGACCGGGAGCGGCGGGTCCGCTGGTATCTCGGCGAGGTCGGGCTGTCGTCCCTGGCGGGCGCGCTGCCCCGGCAGCTGTCCGGCGGGCAGCGCCAGCGGGTGGCGATCGCCAGGGCGCTGGCGTGCGAGCCGGCCGTACTCCTGCTCGACGAGCCGTTCGGGGCGCTGGACGTGCAGACCAAGGAGGACATGCAGCTCTTCCTGCGCGAGGTGTGGCGCGACACGGGCACGACCGTGCTGATGGTCACCCACGACGTGGAGGAGGCGGTCCTGCTCGCCCAGCGGGTCCTCGTCTTCGCCTGCGGGCCCGGCAGGGTCGCCGCCGAGGTCCCGATCGACCTGCCCGCCTACCGGGCCCTCGCCGTCAAGCGGACCTCCCTCTTCCTGGGCCTGCGGGCAGGCGTCGAGGACCTGGTCCGCTCGCACATGCTGACACCGGGGAGGGAAAAGGTGTAGAACGATATTCTGTAGCTCTCCGGGCGGGGAGCTCCTGTACGGGAGCGCCCCAAGGGCTTCCGGGAGGGAGAGACGATGGTCGACCTGGTGCTGCCGTCGATCGAGCGGGGCGTGCTGACGCTGACGTTCAACCGGCCGGACCGGCTCAATGCCTGGACCGACGAGATGGGCCGCCGCTACTTCGACCAGCTGGCCGAGGCGGAGAAGAACCCCGAGGTCCGGGTGATCGTGGTCACCGGGGCGGGAAGGGGCTTCTGCGCCGGGGCGGACTTCCAGACGCTCACCGCCATCCGGGACGGCTCGTACGCGGGGGAGCCCGACCGGCGTCCCAACACCTTCCCGACCACGATCCGCAAGCCGATCATCGCCGCGGTCAACGGTGCCTGTGCCGGGCTCGGCATGGTCCACGCCCTGGTCTGCGACCTGGTCTTCACCGCCGCCGAGGCCAAGTGGACCACCGCCTTCGCCCGGCGCGGCCTGGTCGCCGAGTACGGCCTGTCGTGGATCCTGCCCCGCCTGGCCGGGCAGGCCAGGGCCATGGACCTGCTGCTCTCCGGGCGCACCTTCACCGGTGCCGAGGCCTGCGAGCTGGGCCTGGCCAACCGGGCGGTGCCGGGAGAGCGGCTGATCGAGGAGACCCTGGCCTACGCCCACGAGCTGGCGACGTACAGCTCTCCGGCCTCGATGGCCGTGATCAAGCGTCAGATCTGGGGCGACTGGCAGCGAACCCTGGAGGCGTCGGAGTCGGCCGCGGCGCGCCTGATGGTCGACTCCTTCACCCGGCCGGACTTCGCCGAGGGCGTCGCCAGCTTCGTCGAGCGCCGCACCCCCGGCTTCCCGCCGCTTTAGTCACTTCGGCGCATCTCAGCTGACCAGGGTGAGCCAGCGCGGGGCGGCGTCGAAGGGGGCCGTGCGGGCGGTGACGGCCTCCATCAGCCAGGCGGCCGAGGCACGGGCGCTCCGGACGACCTCGGGCGGGTAGGCGTACCTGACCCGGTGCTCCTCGAACTCGTCCTCGTCGTCCAGGAAGACCCGGCTGGTGCGGCCCTTCACCGGGCTCCGGCGCGTCCGGATCACGTCGAGGTCGAGGTCGACCATGGTGACCTCGCCGTCGCTCCACCGTGGCACGGTGGAGATGTCGCAGTAGATCTCGTGCTTGTGCGGGGCGGAGTTGAAGGCGGCGGTCCACCAGGCGTCGCGGGGGAAGAGCATCACGAAGGCGTGCGGGGAGGCCACCTCGGGCCCGTGGCCCTTGCGGCCGACGGAGTTGGCCGCGCAGCCGGTCCACACCCCGTGTTCGTCCTCGCCGAGCAGGAGGCCGCTGTGGTTCCAGTGCAGTGATCCGTCGTATTTGCGGTAGACCACCTTCACCATCTCATAGGACATTCCCCAACATTAAGCCTTGACAGAGATCTATGTATTTCCTACCTTCTAAATAGGTTAAGAGTGTCAGTGCGAAGCCCCGGCTGGCTGACCGGCAACCCTCGCACCGCGGCGGGGTGCCCCCGGGGGAGACCTGGCGGCACGGTCGGCGTGCCGCAAGCGCGGACCCCCTCACCGGGGTCACCGAGACATGTCCGGGAGTGCCACATGTCGAAGACCAGCACACTGAACTGCGCGAGCCCCGTCGACCCCGACACCCACGGCCACTACCGGCCGCACCGTAGAGCCGCCGTATGAGCGCCTCGATCGCCGTCGTCGGCGCCGGCCCGACGGGCACCTGCCTGGTGGAGCGCATCTGCGCCAACGCCGCCGACCTGCTCGGCTGGCCCTCGCTCGACGTCCACGTGATCGACCCCCACCCGCCGGGGGGCGGCCGCGTCTGGCGCCGTGACCAGCCCGAGCTGCTCTGGATGAACTCCGCCGCCGCCGACGTGACGCTCTTCACCGACGAGTCGGTGCGCTGCGAGGGGCCGATCCGTCCAGGCCCCACGCTGGCCGAGTGGCTCGGCGGGGACCCCGGCGCCTTCGCCTCCCGCCCGGCCCAGAACGGCTACCTCTCCCATGTCTTCAGGCACGCGGTGGCGACCGCCCCGCGCGGGGTCCGGGTGCACGTGCACCCGGTCCGCGCCGTCGATCTCGCCGACATCCCCGGCGGCCAGGCGGTACGGCTGGAGGACGGCCGGACGATCGAGGTCGACGCGGTGATCCTGGCCCAGGGACACGGCGACGTGACCCCGAGCGGGGAGGAGCGGGCGCTGGCCGACCTGGCCGCGCGCGGCGGGCTGCGTTACCTGCCCACCGGATACGCGGCCGACCTCGACCTGGACGGCATCCCCGCCGGAGAGCCGGTGATCGTGCGGGGGATGGGGCTGGCCTTCGTCGACCTGATGGTGCTGCTCACCTCGGGCCGGGGCGGCCGGTTCGTCCGCGAGTACGACGGGGAGCTGGTCTACCTGCCCGGCGGGCGGGAGCCCCTCCTGCACGTGGGATCGCGGCGCGGCGTGCCGTACCACTCCAAGACCGGCTACCCCTTCAGGGGCGCAAGCCCGCCGGTTCCGCGCTTCCTCACCCGCGAGGCGCTGGGCGAGGGCCCGTGGAACTTCCGCCGGGACGTGTGGCCGCTGGTCGCCAAGGAGCTCGCCTTCGCGTACTACCACGAGCTCATCACCGCCCACCCCAAGCGCGCCAGGCTGGACTGGGCGGCGTTCGCGGAGGCGTTCGCCGACCAGGAGTGGCGCAGCCCGGGCATGCGCAAGCTGATCCGTACGGCCGTGCCCCGGCACCTGGACCGGCTCGACTTCGACCGGCTCGACCGGCCGTTGGAGGGCATCAGGTTCGGTGACCGGGCGGGGCTGCAGAAGTGGATGCACGGCTACCTCGCGGTCGACCTGGAACGGCGCGCCGACCCGGCGCACAGCGCCGACCACGCCCTGATCCTCGGGCTGCTCTCCGTCTACGGGATCCTGGCCGAGCTGGGCATCTCCGATCCGTGGTTTCACGGGTTCTTCAGCTACCTCGCCAGCGGCCCGCCGGGACCCCGGCTTGCGGAGCTGCGCGCCCTGGCCAAGGCAGGGGTGGTCACCTTCCTCGGCGCCGGCCTCAAGGTCGACCACCACGAAGGGCGCTGGCGGGCACAGAGCCCCACCGTGCCCGGCGGCGTGACGGCCACGACCCTCGTCGAGGCCAGGCTGCCCGCGCCCAGCGTGAGCCGGGCCACCGACCCGCTCATCGGCGCGCTCCGCGACCGGGGCGAGCTCGACGAGAAGTCGGGGCTGGTGAACGTGCGGGCCGCGGACCGCCGCCTGGTCGACAGGTCCGGCACCCCGCACTCGCGCAGGTTCGCCTTCGGCCCCTGGGTCGTCGGCGGCCAGGTCACCGGCGGTTTCGCCAGGCCCCGCCGCAACGCCCCGCTCTTCCGCCACGCCGACGCCCTCGCCCGGATCGTCCTGTCCGAGGCCGTCGGCACCCAGATAAGGCGGCACGTCGCGTGAACCCCGCGACAGATCGCATGGACCCGGTCCCGAACGAGCACGACGCACCACAGCACAAGGAGAAGAACGTGAAGTTGCGATGGGGCGCTCTGACGCTCGCCGGGGTGCTGGCGCTCGCGGCCTGCGGAGCCGAGAGCGGGACCCCGACCACGGCGGCCGGCGCGAAGGGCGGCACCGGCGGCGACGGAGGATCGCTCGTGTGGGCGGTGGAGACGCAGCCGATCACCTTCAACCCGCACCAGTGGGGCCAGAACAAGGCGCGCCTCCTGGTCCACAACCAGTTCGACGCGTTGATCGCCCGAGGCGGGAACGGTGATTTCCTGCCGTGGCTGGCCACCTCCTGGCAGGTTTCCAAGGACGGTCTGACCTACACCTTCGAGCTCCGTGACGACGTGACCTTCCACGACGGTGAGCGGTTCGACGCCGCCTCGGTGAAGGCCAACCTCGACCAGCTCGTCTCGCCCGGCTACAACGCCGCGGTCAGCGCCATCCAGCTGCGCAACTTCGACCACGCCGAGGTGAGCGCCCCGTACACCCTGAAGGTCACGCTGAAGGCCCCGGACGGACTGTTCCTGGACTTCCTCTCCTCCCCGCTCGCCGGCCAGGTCTCCCCGAAGTCGCTGAAGAACGCCAAGGACCTCAAGGCGGGCGGCGTCGACGTGGTCGGCACCGGGCCGTTCATCCTCGACCGGTTCACCCCCGGCCAGGAGGTCCACTACCGGCGCAACCCGAACTACAACTGGCCGCCCGCCGGCGCCGCCCACCAGGGGCCGGCACACCTGGCCGAGGTCACCTACCGCTTCCTGCCCGAGGCGGCGGTGCGGGTCGGCGCGCTCACCTCCGGGCAGGTACAGGTGATCGAGGGCGTGCCCGCCACCGAGATCGGCCTCATCAAGGGCAACCCGGAGTTGAAGCTGGAGACCAGCCTCAACTCCGGCAGCGCGTTCTCCTACTACTTCAACGTCTCCCGCCCCCCGTTCGACGACAAGCGGGTCCGCGAGGCGTTCCGTGACGCCGTCGACGTGGACGCCGTGCTCAACTCTGTCTACCAGGGCACCGCCAAGCGGGCCTGGAGTGTCATCGGCCAGGGCAGCCCGCAGTTCTACGACCCCTCGCTGGAGAACACCTTCGGCAACGACCCGGCACGGGCCAACAAGCTGCTCGACGAGGCCGGCTGGAACGGACGTGACGCCGAGGGCTACCGGGTCAAGGACGGCAAGCGGCTGACGGTCCGCACGGTCAGCGCCGCGCCGTTCGTCCGCGACCGCCGTGACATCCTCGCCCAGGCCGTCCAGGCGGCGGTCAAGCAGAGCGCCGGCATCGACTTCCAGGTCAAGCTCGTGGACCAGGGCACCGCGCAGAAGGCGGCCGACGAGAACGAGTACGAGATCTTCGAGAACTCGCGCGGCGACACCGACGCCGGGGCGGCGCTCAACCTGATCCTGCCGAAGGGCGCCGCGATCAACCGCACCAGGTTCGAGAGCGCGGAGCTGGACAGGCTGCTCGCCGACGCGTCGGCGGCCTCCGACCTCGCCGAGCGCAAGGAGCTCTACGCCAAGGTGCAGAAGACCGTGGTCACGGACGAGGCGCTACTGCTCCCGCTGTACGTGCCCGCAGACCAGATCGCCTACGGCGCGGGCGTCACCGGCATCACCTTCGAGCCGGTCTCCGGCACCCCCAACAGTGCTTATGACCTCCGGATCGGGACATGAGCACCCTCATACTCACCCGGCGGCGGGGGCTGGCCGCCGCCGGGTGGCTCGGCCCGGTGGCCAGGCGGCTCGGAGCGGGTGTCGCCGTGCTCTGGGCCGCCGCCACCGCGGCCTACCTCGCGCTGATGCTCGCCCCCGGCGACACGATCGACGTGCTGATCGGCGACGGTCTCGACACCCCCGAGCGGCGGGCGCAGATCATCGCCGAGTGGGGGCTGGACCGCTCCCCGCTCCAGCAGTACGGCGACTACCTGCTCCGCCTCCTCCAGGGCGACCTGGGCCACTCCTACGTCCTGCAGCGCGGTGTGGGGGAGATCCTGGCCTCCCAGATCTGGCCGACGGTCCAGCTCGCGCTCACCGCCGCGACCTTCGGGGTGCTGCTCGCCCTGGTGCTCGCCCTGGCCACCGCCGGGCGCCGGTCCTGGCTCGGCGGTCTGGTCGGACTCTCGGAACTGGCCGTCGTCTCGGTCCCGCCGTTCCTCGTCGGCATCCTGCTGCTCGCCGTCTTCTCCTTCACCCTCGGCTGGTTCCCCGTCTCCGGTGACCGGGGGTTCGTCTCGCTCGTACTGCCGGGACTGGCGCTCGGCCTGCAGATCGCCGGGGTGCTCGGCCAGGTGCTCCGCGAGGGCCTGGAACGCGCGCTGGAGGAGCCGTTCGCGGTGACCGCGCGCTCGCGCGGCATCACCGAGTGGCGGCTCGTCGCCCGGCACGCCCTGCGCCACGCGCTGCTCCCCGCCGTCACCCTCACCGGCTGGTTCACCGGCTTCCTGCTCGGCGGCGCGATCATCGTGGAGGCCGTGTTCGGCCGCCCCGGGCTCGGCCAGATCACCGTCGGCGCGGTGAACAGCAAGGACCTGCCCCTGGTGATGGCGGTCGTGCTGATCTCCGCCCTCGCCTACGTGACGGTCAGCACGATCGTCGACCTCGCCTACCTCGCGATCGACCCCCGCCTGAGGAGGAGCAGATGAAAACGCCGATGGCGCCCCGGTCGCCGTACCGTCCGGGGAGAAGCCGATGACGACGGTCGCCGAGATTCCCGGTGTCGTGACCGCGGCTCCCGCCCCGGCGCGGCGCCGCCACGCCTTCAGGGTGCCGCTGGCCGTGCCGCTGCTGTTCCTGGCGGTGGCCGCGGTCGCCGCCGTCGCGCCCGGCCTGCTGACCGGTGTCGACCCGCTGGCCGCCGACCCGCTGCACGCGCTCGCCGGGCCGAGCGCCGAGCACTGGTTCGGCACCGACCATCTCGGCCGCGACGTGCTGTCGCGCGTCGTCCACGGCGCCGGGCACTCGCTGAGCATCGGCGCCGCCGCCATCGGCCTCGCAGCCGGGGCAGGTGCCCTGCTGGGCGTGCTGGCCGGACTGTCCCCCCGCTACCTCGACGAGCTGCTCAGCCGCCTGTTCGACGTGGTGGCCACCTTCCCGGAGTTGCTGCTCGCCCTGCTGGTCATCGCCGTCACCGGTCCGGGAACCGGCAACGTGATCCTCGCGATCGGCATCGCACAGATCCCCAACTATGCCCGCGTGATCCGTGCCCAGACGTTCGTGGTGCGCCGCTCCGGCTACGTCGAGCAGGCGGTCACCTTCGGCCTGGCCAGGCCGGTGCTCGTCGCGCGCCACGTGCTGCCCAACGTGCTGGGTCCGCTGCCGGTGCTCGCCACGATCGGCATGGGCACCGCCATCATCGCCACCTCAGGTCTCAGCTTCCTCGGCATGGGGCCGCAGCCGCCCAGCCCCGAGTGGGGCTCGATGCTGTCGGAGGCCCGTAACTACCTGCGCGTCGCCTGGTGGACCGTGCTCTTCCCCGGGCTCTCCGTCACCCTGACCGTCATCAGCCTGACGCTCGTCGGGCGCCGCCTGCAGCGCCGTTTCGAAGGGAGAGACCGGTGAGCCTCATCGACATCGAGGACCTGCGGGTCGGCTTCCCCGGGGCCGGGGTGGAGGCCGTACGGGGGGTGAGCCTGTCGATCGAGGCGGGCGAGTGCGTGGCGATCGTCGGGGAGTCGGGCTCGGGCAAGAGCGTCACGGCCAGGACCCTGGTCGGGCTGACCGGCCCCGGTGCCTCGGTCACCGCCTCCCGGTTCACGGTCGACGGCCGGGACGCGCTCGGGTTCGGCGCCCGGGACTGGCGGCGGCTGCGCGGCCGGTTCGCCGGGTTGGTGCTCCAGGACGCGCTGACCTCGCTGGACCCGCTCCGCACCGTCGGCGACGAGATCGCCGAGGTGCTCGCCACCCACGATGTCGTACCCCGTGCGGCCCGGAGGGAAAGGGTGCTCGAGCTGCTGGACGCGGTCGGGGTGCCGGAGCCGGAGGTGCGCGCCCGGCAGTACGCCCACCAGCTGTCCGGGGGGTTGCGCCAGCGGGCCCTGATCGCCTCCGCCATCGCCGCCGATCCGCCACTGATCATCGCCGACGAGCCGACGACGGCGCTCGACGTCACCGTGCAGGCCCAGATCCTGCGCCTGCTCGCCGCCCGCAAGACCACCGGGACCGCACTGCTCATGATCAGCCACGACCTCGCCGTGGTCTCCGCCATCGCCGACCGGGTACTGGTCATGAAGGACGGGGTGATCGTCGAGGAGGGGGAGACGGGGCGGGTGCTGGCGCGGCCCCGGCACGACTACACCAGGCTGCTGCTCGCGGCCGTACCCTCCGCGATCTCGCGCGGCACCCGGCTGTCCGCCATCGCCGCCGGGGGCGTCGCGCTGCGCACCCCGCTGCCGGAGCGGACCGTGGACCACGCCGCGCCGATTCTGGAGGCCTCGGGGCTCTCCGCCGCGTACGGCTCGCGCACCGTGGTCGACGACGTGTCCTTCGAGGTCTTTCCCGGCGAGACGCTCGGCATCGTGGGGGAGTCCGGCTCCGGCAAGACCACGGTGGCCCGGCTCGTCCTCGGCCTGCTCGAACCCGCCTCGGGAGAGGTCCTGCTGGGCGGTGAGCCCTGGTCGGGCATCCCCGAGCGCGGACGACGCACCCGCAGGTCCCGCATCCAGGTGATCTCCCAGAACCCGCTCGGGTCGTTCGACCCCCGCTACACGGTGGGCCGTCTGGTCGCCGAACCGCTCCGCGGCGCCTCCTCCGGGAGCGGATCCCACCGCGGGGCCTCCTCCGGGAGTGGTTCCCGTCGCGGGGCCCCGGCCTCGTGGCGGAAGGACCGGGTGGCCGAGCTGCTCGACCGGGTCGGGCTACCGGCCGACGTCGCGGGACACCATCCCCGGCGCCTGTCGGGCGGCCAGCGCCAGCGGGTGGCCATCGCCAGGGCGCTGGCCACCCGTCCCGACGTGCTCGTCTGCGACGAGCCGGTCTCCGCGCTGGACGTGTCGATCCAGGCCCAGGTGCTCGACCTGCTCGCGGAGATCCAGGCGGCGGACGGGACCGCGCTGATCTTCATCTCGCACGACCTGGGGGTGGTCCACCACGTCGCGGACCGGGTGCTGGTCATGCGCGCCGGGCGGGTCGTGGAGGAGGGGTATGTGGATGAGGTGTTCTTCCTGCCCGAGCACGACTACACCCGCGAGCTGCTCGGCGCGGTGCCCAAGCTGGTCTCCGCGGGGCCCTGACCGAGAGCGCGGACGTCGGGCAGGAGCAGGACGCCCAGGCAGGAGACGGCCAGCAGCGCCGCCGCCCCGTAGAGGGTGGCCGCCGCGCCCGCCGCGCCGGCCAGCGGTCCGGCCAGGGCCATGCCGAGGGGCGTCAGCCCGAGGGAGAGCAGCCAGTCGTAGGCGGACACCCGTGAGATCGCCTCGGTGGGGATGTGTTCCTGCACGGCGGTCTCCCAGAGCGGGGACATGAATGCCAGGCCGCCGGTCGCCAGCCCGAAGGCCGCCGCGACGGCGAGCGCGGGCGCGCCGGCGGCGAGCAGGGTCAACGGGAGCGCGCCGAGCGCGAGCGCGATGTTGGCCACCACCAGGGGGCGTCGGGGCCTCGCCCGGAGTGCCAGCAGCGCGCCGCAGAGGGCGCCGACCGTGCCGCCCTGCACGATCGTGCCCCAGGCGAGCTCACCGCCGAGGCTCGTGACGGCGATTACCGGCCCGATCGTGATCATGGCGCAGCGGGCCAGGTTCCACAGCGAGTGGCCGATGAGGTTCGTCCAGTACCACCGGTGGCTGCGCAGCAGCGCCCAGCCCTCGGCGAGCTGCCTGAGGAACCGCTCGTGCGGCACGGGCGGGATCGGCCCGAGCCGGAGGCGGCCGAGCAGCACCGCGCTGGTGGTGAAGGTCGCGGCGTCCAGCAGCAGTGCCCAGCCGGGGCCGGCGGTCAGCGCGAGGGCGGTGGCGATCCCCGGGCCGAGCAGTACGGACCCGCGCTGGGCGATCGCCATGAGCGCGTTGGCCCCGGGGAGGTGCTCGGCCGCCACGGTGGCGGGCACCAGACCGGTCGTGGCGGGCAGGAAGAACGCGGAACCGGCGCCGGAGATCGCGGCCAGTGCCGCCAGGTGGACGATGTCGACGGTGCCGGTGACCAGCTCGACGCCCATGGCGGCGTGGGCGAGGCCGCGGACCAGGTCCGCGCCGATCATCACGCGACGGCGCGGCAGCCGGTCGGCCCAGACGCCGCCGGGCAGCATCAGCGCCACCATGGCGATCGACTGGGCGGCCAGTACCACCCCGAGGTCGGTGACCGAGCCGGTCGCGGTGACGATCGCCAGCGCGAGGGCCACCGAGGTGACGGAGTCGCCGAGGCTCGACAGGGTCTGGCCGGCCCACAGCAGGCGGAAGCGGGGGTCCCGTAAGGGGACCCAGGAGTCTCGCAGGGGGGTCATGGGGCGAAATTACTACGAAATCAAAATATATGCATCCGTATAAATGATGACCCGATGGAGCGCCGTGTCACCCGAGGGCGACCGGGACGGTGCCCGGCATCGCGGCGGCGAGGGGTCGCGGGTGTCCACCGTGATGACGCCGTGATGACAGCCGTGATGACAGCCGTGATGACAAGGGGGCATTGGTGCACTGGCCCGTCAGGGCCGCGGGCGACCGCCTCGGCGGCGCGGGGTACCGGTTCGGGGTGCCGCCGGGGCCGAGGCCGGGCGCCGCGACGAGGGCCGCGTTACCCTGTGGGCATGTCAGAGCCTGACTCCGTCGACCGGCACATCGCGCACTGGTCCCGGGAGCTGTCCGACCTCGACCCGCAGATCGAGGGGATCTTCACACGGATGCAGATGATCGTGCGGCTGCTCAGGCGCAACAAGGACAGCTGGCTGGCCGCCGGAGGACTCAAGCACTGGGAGTTCCAGGTCCTGCAACACCTGGTCGCGGCAGGGCCGCCCTACCGGGCGACCCCGTCCCTGCTGGCCGAGTGGCTCGACACCCACCCGGCCACGATGACCAACCGGCTCGACCGGCTGGAGCAGGCCGGATACGTCGACCGCGTGCACGACCCCGGCGACCGCCGCCGCCTGCTCGTCGCGCTGACCCCGGCCGGGCGTGCGATCTGGCAGGAGCGGATGGACGACAGCGGCCTGGAGGAGCAGGTCCTGCTCGCCCCGCTCGACTCCGGCGACCGTGAGCTCCTCGACGACCTTCTACGCCGGATGGTCCGCGCGGCGGAGGCGGGCGGACCGCCGCTGATGCCCGACTGGCCGTCAGGCCCGGACGCGGAAAACCGCATGTCGAACCGGAGAACGGGTGGCTAGCATGAGAGCATGACCTTCTTGGTGATGCTCTCCCCCGCAGCCGGGGTCACCTGACGTCTTCTTGAGGCCCTGAAACGGGGCCTTGATCTGTTTTCGGGCTCCAGCGGAGGTTCCGATGTCCCGAATCCTGCTCACCACGACCATCCCGTACGTCAACGCCCGTCCCCACCTGGGCTTCGCCCTGGAACTCGTCCAGGCGGACGTGCTCGCCAGGCACCACCGCCTGCTCGGCGACGAGGTCAGGTTCCAGACGGGCACCGACGACAACTCGCTCAAGAACGTGCGGGCCGCCGAGGCCGAGGGGATCGCCGTACGGGATCTCGTCGACCGCAACGCCGCCGAGTTCGCCCGGCTGGCGGGACCGCTCTCGCTCTCCTGCGACGACTTCATCCGTACCAGCGCCGACCCCCGGCACCGGCCCGGTGTCGAGCGGTTCTGGCGGGCCTGCTCCGCCGACCTGTACCGCAGGCACTACGAGGGCCTCTACTGCGTCGGCTGCGAGCAGTTCTATCCGTCCGACGAGCAGTGCCCCGAGCACGACGCCCCGCTCCAGCGCGTGTCCGAGGAGAACTGGTTCTTCCGCCTGTCCCGCTACCGCGACGAGCTGTACGGCCTGATCGACAGCGGCCGCATTCGCGTCGAGCCCGCCGAGCGCCGCAACGAGATCCTGGCCTTCATCGCCGCAGGGCTGTCCGACTTCAGCGTCTCCCGCTCCCAGGCGCGGGCACGCGGCTGGGGCATCCCGGTGCCGGGCGATCCCGGACAGGTGATCTACGTGTGGTGGGACGCGCTCGGCAACTACCTGACCGCGCTGGACTACGCGAAGGGAGAGCACGACCACTGGTGGTCCGGCGCCGACCGGCGGATCCACGTGCTCGGCAAGGGCGTCCTGCGCTTCCACGCGGTCTACTGGCCGGCGATGCTGCTGTCGGCGGGGGAGTTGCCGCCGACGGACATCCTGGTCCACGACTACCTGACCGTGGACGGCCGGAAGATCAGCAAATCGACCCTCTCCGGCGGTGTGGGCGCCTCCACCGGAGTCCTCGACGTCTCCGGCGGCCCCGGCGCTTCGGGAGGCCTCGATGCCTCCGGCCGCTCCGGTGGCGGCTTCGCGGGAACCGATCTCTCGGCCGTCGACCCGGTCGGACTCGTCGAGGCGTACGGCGTGGACGCGGTCAGGTGGTGGCTGCTGCGGGAGGTGCCCAGGGTCGGCGACGTCGACTTCACCGCGAGGCGGCTCATCGCCCGCCACGACGGCGAGCTGGCCGACGGGCTGGGCAACCTCGTCAACCGGGTGGTCAGCATGGTCCACCGCTACCGGGACGGGATCGTGCCCGAAGAGCGTGAGACTGCTCTGGACGAGGTCAGAGGTCAGGCCCGAGGCGTGATGATCGAGGCCCTGGAGGCGTTCGACTTCCGCGCGGCCACCGTCGCCGTCTATGCGGTCGCCGAGGAGGCCAACCGGTACGTCAACCGCACCGAGCCGTGGCGCCTCGCCCGTGAGGGCTCGCCCCGGCTCGATGCGGTCCTCGGCACCCTGGTCGCCACCTGCAGGGAACTGGCGGACCTGCTGGCCCCCTTCCTACCGGACGCCTCGGCGCGGATCGCCGGCCAGTGCAGGGGAGAGCGGCTTGCCGACCCGGTTCCGCTCTTTCCTCACCACCGCCCTCGGGGTCCCGCCCCGGCCCGTGCGGAACAGCGGAACGAGGACGCGCGGCTGACGTCATCCGTGTCCGCACCGCACTCAAACACCGTCACCGCGAGGAAAGCCGGCGGGTGAAGCGGGTTTCGGAAGCCGCTCGCGGGGAGAAACGCCACCGACGATCTTCTCGGCCCGCGCGGCGGCCGCCGTACGCCGCGTGATCCCGAAGCCCTCGGCACCGGTTCTCATGGGGCCGGTTCCCACCAGGAGGAAAAGAAGGTGCGGTCTACGCGATGGAGTACGGGCCTTTTCGGCGAGCAGGGACACGGCAACGGAAAGGAGAGAGCGTGAGTCGTTCGTATGTGGTGACAGGAGGAGGCAACGGCATCGGCAGAGCCGTGGTCGAGCGTCTCCTCGGCGACGGAGGCACCGTGGTCGTCATCGAGCGCGACCCGGCGGCGCTGGCCTGGCTGGACGGTCATGGTGCCGGCCCGCGCGCGGTCGGCGTCGTCGGTGACGCCGCCGACGAGACCGTGGCGGAGCGGGCCGCCGATGCCGCCCAGGCCGCGGGCCCGCTCGCCGGCTGGGTCAACAACGCCGCGGTGTTCCGGGACGCCTCCATCCACTCCGCCACCACCGGAGAGGTGCTGGATCTCATCACGCTGAACCTCAACGTCGCCCTCGTCGGGTGTGCGACCGCGATCCGCCGCTTCCTCGCGACGGGCACGCCGGGGGCGATCGTCAACCTCTCCTCGCACCAGGCGCGGCAGGCGGTCAGGGGCTGCCTGCCGTACGTGACGGCCAAGGCGGCCATCGAGGGGATGACCCGTGCGCTCGCGGTCGAGTACGGGCCGCGCGGCATCCGGGTCAACGCCGTGGCGCCGGGCTCGGTGGACACCGAGCGCTATGCGGGGTTCCTCGGTTCCCAGAAACCCGATGTCGTCGCCCGCATCGAGCGGGAGATGGCGCTCCTGCACCCGCTGGGCCGGGTGGCGCGAGCCCGGGAGGTCGCGGCCGCGATCGTCTACCTGCTCTCCGACGACGCCGGCTTCATCACCGGTGCGACCGTGCCCGTCGACGGAGGGCGGTCGGTGCTCGCCCGCGATCCCGAGTCATCTGGATGAGCACGGAGTGTGATGGACCCATCGCGTCGGGGCCGGCCGGGTGGGTCGCTCAGGCCAGTCGCCGTGCTCCCGCCGCCGGGGTCGCCGGGTAGATCTCCGGTGCGGCCCAGCCACGCTCGGCGTAGGCCCGGGTAACGGCCTCCCGTACGGACTCCACCCGCTCGTCGGTGACCAGTGCGATCGCCGAGCCGCCGAACCCGCCGCCGGTCATCCGCGCCCCCCGGGCACCGCCCCTGACCGCCGACTCCACGGCCACGTCCAGCTCGGCGCAGGACACCTCGAACTGGTCGCGCAGCGACAGGTGGGAGGCGTTCAGCAGGGCACCGATCTCCCGTACCGCTCCGGCCCGCAGCAGCCCGATCACCGCCTCGACCCGGTGGTTCTCCGTCACCACGTGCTGGGTGCGCCTGCGCTCGTCGCCACTCAGCCTGGCGAGGGCGCCACCCAGGTCGGTGACGTCGCGCAGCGCGTCTAGGCCCAGATACTTCGCGGCGTTCTCGCAGTCACGGCGGCGGCGGGCGTACTTCCCGTCGGGGAGCTCGTGGCGCACCCCGGTGTTGATGATGAGCAACTGGAGGCCGTGGCTCGCCAGGTCGAACGGGATGCTCCTGGTGCTGAGGCTCCGGCAGTCCATGAACAGGGCCTTCCCCTCCTCCGCGAGGGCCGAGGCCGCCTGGTCCATGATCCCGCACGGCATGCCCACGAAGTCGTTCTCGGCCTTCTGCGCGTCCAGCGCGATCTCCATCTTGGTGAGGCCGAGCTCGTACAGCTCGTTCAGCGCCGTACCGACGACCACCTCAAGCGCCGCGCTCGACGACAGCCCCGCTCCCTGGGGCACGTCCCCGTCGATCACCACGTCCGCGCCCCCGACCGGGTGCCCGGCCCCGCGGAGCACCCAGAACATCCCGGCCACGTAGCGGGTCCAGCCCTCGGCCTGGTCGAGCGTCGCGAGCGTGACCGGCTCGTCCACCTGCAACGACCGCAGCCGGATCACCTCGTCCTCGCGCGGTGAGACCGCCGCGGTCACCCCCCACGGCACCGCGAACGGCAGCACGAATCCGTCGTTGTAGTCGGTATGCTCCCCGATCAGGTTGACCCGCCCCGGCGCGTGCCACACCCCGGCGGGCTCCGTTCCGTACGACTCCCGGAAAGCTTCAACAACGCGCATGATCCAACACTCCTCAACAAGGTCCACCGTTAGGGTAGCGAGTCCCTGGAACCAGGCTCCGCCAAAGGTCACATCTTGAACCCGTCCCGCCCGGCAAGTGTGCGAACAGCGCCCACGTTTGGTTGAATGCCGCAGTACGGCGTGCACGAGGGGCGGTAGCTCAGCCGGTTAGAGCAGGGGACTCATAATCCCTGGGTCGCGGGTTCGAGTCCCGCCCGCCCTACCCCTTGTGATCATAAGAAAAGCGCCCCTGACCTGCGTGTTCGCGGTTGGGGGCGCTTTTTCGCGTCCGGCGGTGAGCGGCTGTCGCCGGCCGTGGTCACGCCCGTGGACGTGGCGTACGAGCATCCAGAACCCGCACGCGGGGCGCCACGCCGGAGGGTGGGCCGCTGTTGAAGGTGCGGCGAGGGCGGGTGGAAGGTTCGAGGCCGCGCTCATCGGGACCCGGCGGGTGCCAGGCGGAAGGTGATGGCTGGTGTCGAGGGGTGGGGTGCGGGTGATCCCACGCGATCAGGTGGCTCCAGAGTCAAGTGTCAGTAAAGAAGTCAAGAGTTTGTATGGCCAGGTCAGCGCACTCCTTGACCAAAACCGTAAGGATTTAGTAGAAAATCCTAGTAAACCCGGATTGGAGGAGTTCGAACATGCGAAGTCGACTGGTCGGCGCCCTGGGCGTGGTGGTCCTGGCGCCGGTGATCGTCGCGGTCCTCGGGGTCGAGGCGGCCGGGGCCTCCACGTGCACGGCGACGTACCAGGAGGTCAACTCCTGGTCCTACCAGGAGAACGGGTCCTGGGTGACCGACAACATGGTCGAGATATCGATTAAGAACACCAGCACCTCGATCATCGACGAGTGGCAGCTGAACTGGACGTGGCCGGGCAAGCAGAAGGTCGCTGTCTCTCTGGCCGGCCGGACGGATCAGTCGGGGGCCGATGTCACCGTCCACAGCAACGGGTCGTGGAATCCCATGAAGCCGAACACCGCGGTCCAGCTGGCCTTCATCCATCGGGGGGCTTCCGCCGTCCCCGCCCCGACCGTGACCTGCACTCCCGTCCAGTAGCACCCGGGACCCGATACCTTGACCCTCCTCACCCGACCTCCATCCGCAGAGGCGGACGGCATCGTCCGTCGGGCCGCTCGCTCGCGTCGCCAAGTAGGAGGGCGGCATCCGCGTCTGGGTGCGCACGGTGCCCACCCGTACCCCTGCTCCCCGGGCGTGAACCCGCGTCTCACGCACAGGTCGGCGGCAACCGCTGAACCTCGCTCGCCGGGTGGAACCACCCTGGCCATGGCTCGTCCCCCGAGACGAGCCGGCAGGGGTCAGGCGACCTTCGAGGCGGGAGCCTTCCAGGTGTTGCAGGCGCCCGGCTTCTTCGACGCGTAGCCCTGCTCGAACCAGTGGAGACGGTTGGCGGGCTTGCCGTACCAAGGAAGGGCTTGATGCCCCCCGGTCTCGGCCTCGACGGTTTCTCCTGACCGAGGCAGGGTCAGCGGTCGAATTCGCCGGTTTTGATGCCGTGAACGAAGGTGCCCCATTCGGCGGGGGTGAGGAGCAGTTTGGGGCCGTTGGGGTCCTTGCTGTCGCGGATCGCGACGACTCCGGGCAGGTTGGCGGCCACCTCGACACACTGGCCGCCGTTGTCCGAGGAACGTGATGATTTTCGCCAGATGGCAGCGCTCAGGTCCATTCCCGCTTCACTTCCTCGATTTTTTTGAGGGATATGTGCTCAGGATAAGCCCATAGCCGTATTGCCTCATAGCGCTTCCAAATGGAAGCCACAAGATCTTGATTGGTCGTGATGTGTCCCTGAGCGGGTGAGTCTGAATGGACAGCGTCTGGTTCCCCGTTCGGAAGCTCGGCAATCATGAAGGCTCCTGCCAGGCCCGCCACGCACTCCGAATCGACGACCTGGATGGAGATGGCGGACCGCTGTGCGGCCTCCAGCAGATGACCAAATTGCTCCCGCATCAACTCGGGGTTACCGATCCGACGACGCAGTACACCCTCATCGATAAGGGCGAGGAGCGTGGGTGCATCTTCCTGATCAAGGATCCGTTGCCGCTGCATGCGGGCTTCGACACGTTGCTCCAACTCCTCGGACGTGATTTGTGGTCCTCGGCTGAAGAGATACCTGGCATATGCCTTCGTCTGAAGCAGGCCGGGTACCAGGAGAGGATCCCAGGAGCGGATGACGGTGGCTCTGGGTTCGATCTCCTCGGCCCAGTTCCAGAACCAGGCCGGTCCGCCGGGCTGGGCGACGATGTGCTCGCGTATCCCGGTGAAGGAGATGCCGTTGGCGGTCCCGTAGAGCAGATCCAGTCTTTCGGCGTCGGATTTGGACGGTGTCCGGCTTGCGCTCTCCAGGCGGCTGATCTGGGTCTGGGTGCAGCCGAGGCGTCTGGCCACTGCGGTCTGCGAGAGCTGTGCGGCCTCCCGCAGGCGGCGCATCTCGGCGCCGAACCGCACTCGGGGGGATCCAGGGTCGAGAGACGGCGCACTGTCCATCGTATTTCCTCTCGAATTGGAAAAAGCGGACTTAATATCCAGCCGGTGATATCGAATCCAGTCCGGGTAGACCAGCGGCTGTCATCATCCGCTCTAGCCTGGACTGCCGATCCGGTAGCAGGCCAACTACCGGTAAGGCAGTCTAGGCGTAGAAATCCTCTTCGCGAAAGCACAAGAAAGAAAGTGGTTAATCACCTTCTTGATCAGAGAAAGGTCGGGCCACACATGAATAAGGCAGCACTCTTTCGCGCTCCGGCCGCGAACATCGGAAATCACCCGGAAGGGAGGACTGCGACGTCAGGCGAGCTTCCGGCCAGCCGGATCGCGGCTCTGGTCGGCGAGAACATTTCCAGCGTCGGCGACGGCGGCCGGGACCTGCGGACCGCCACGAAGCGCCCCTTGCTGCCGAACGGGCATGTGAAGAGTGTGGCGAAGGCGGCCCGGGTGGGTAAAGATTGGTACGTCCCGGCGTCAACCGCTCCGGAGGTACCGAATGCGCATCACCCGCTTGCTGGCCGTCGGCTTGACGCTGGTATTGGTGGCATCGGGATGTGCTTCCGAGCCTTCCCTGGAGGAGGCGGCAGCGGAGCTACAGAAGGACACCAAACGCCTGGAAACCGACGACGTCTTCAAGAATCCACTCAAAAAACTGCGCATCCTGCAGCGCCCGGACAAGGATCTTCCCTGTGGCGGAGAGAAGGTCAAGCGGGTGCTGCGGATGACGGCAGACTATGCACGCGCCGACCAGTCACTGGACTCTCATCTCGACCAGGCTCAGAGGCTTATGGAGAACACTCTTTCCCAAATTTTGGATTACAAAGTGGCGTACGACATCAGCCAGGTAGACGCCCCGGAGGGGCGGTTCATCCATGGCAGTAAAGAGGTGGGGGTCATGGTGAATGTGTATGTGGCGCCGGAGGCGCCAACCTGGCGTCTGCATGCGGAGACTGCTTGCTTGCCGAGATGAGAGAAATCGTCATGTCAGTTTGGAATCTTCAATAGGTTCTCGGCTAGATCGCTGGTCTGGAATCGCGACGAGTTTTCAATCTTTTCATCGAACTTACCGTTGCTGTCCATCCATTCCTCGTAAGTGCTTAGCTTCTTTTGAAGCGTCTCTTCCCATTTCTTGTCGCCGCTGGCCTCACGCCTGGCCTCGGCTACGAGTTCGTCATAGGTCTTGAGAGCACCCGTGGTTGTGCTAACTAGCTCCTTGGGGGGTTCGCTCGCTGGGTAACCGCCGCTATGGAGAAGATATGCCATCTCGTACTTCATGCGTTTGGCGAGATCGACCCGCTTCTCGGTGGCTGCTTCGACCTGCGTATTGAAACTGTCGGCCCATTTATCCGAGGCGGAGCTGATGATGTATGCCTGGGTGATTTCCCATCCGAGCTCGGCAACCTGGCCCGCGACGACAACTCCGCCGAGGAGGAGGCCGGCAGTGTTTTTAGTGAAATCGAGGGCTAGATCGGCAACGGCATCTTCCACGCCGAGTGCGTCTTTCGCCGCCTTGAACGCGACGCTGCCGAAGTCACCGAACGCCACTGAAGCCTTGCCGAAGTACTCGGTGTTGCCCTGCGCGTCTAAGCGGGCCGCGGCCAGCAAGGTGTCGTGGCGGAACCTTGCTACCGCTGAGTTGAACTCGTCGGCCGGAATCTCAGCGCCTACGAAGGTTTTCATGAATTGGTAGGTATCGACGGGACTCAGGTAGAACGCGGGGGTCACCCCGGGGAAGGCTTCCCAATGGTTGGGGATCTGCATGCTGGAGACACGGTCGGAGGCCCTGTCGAAGCGTCCGCCCGATACCAACTCGTGGACGTACGACTTGGCGATCACACCCATGGAATCCCTGGCCGGGTGCGGCAGGTCGTCGCCGAAGGAGCCTGCGGCGCGGATCAGGTCCAGGGCGAAGACGGCGGCCTCCGGGCTGTGTCGGCCAGGCTTCTCGGTTGTGGCCTCGCTGCCCGCCTCCGCGGCCCGGCCGAAGGCGTCGGCCACCTCGTCACCGGTGCCCACGCTCTTGGCGTAGTCGATGAACAGCTTCATCTTGTCGACCTGGCTCAGCGTGACCTCGGCCCCGCCCATCTTGGCGAACGCGTCCCGTACCGCCGCACCGTCCCTGGCGAGCACCTCCAGGCTCAGCGCGACCAGGTCGGGGGGCAGGTCGTACGCGTGCGTCTGGGTGGCTCCGGCGCGCCAGTCCCGGCTGCGCCCTTTCGCGAAGTCGTCCAGGACCAGAGCGCGGGCCGCCGCGCTACGGACGGACGAGGGGGCGTTCGCACCCTTGAGCAGCGCGAGTCGGTTCCACACGGAGCCCTTCTCCTCGCCTGGCTTCACCAGGTCGGCTCTGACCTGGGCGAAGGCCGGGACCAGGGCGGGGGCGTTCAGGGCCGCGCCGAGGGCCTTGCTGAAGGCGGCCAGGTCCTGCTTGGCGGTCTTGCTGCCGGTGCTCGCAATGAGGTCGGGCAGGCTGTTACGGACCTTCGGGGAGAGCAGGGCGAAGAAGGCGGCGGCGGCCTGGGGGTTGTCGGCGAGTTTGGCGACGTCGTCGATGTGCTCGTGGATGAGCTTGGCCTGCGACTCGCCGTGGAAGTTCACCAGGATGTCCTCGCCGTACATTCTGGCCAGGCCTTGGGCGATATCAAAGTCCTTCAGCTCGTCGGGGAGCCGGATGAGCCCTTGTCCGCCCGCCGCCATCGAGGCCGCGCCGCCCGCCCCGCCCAGCCCCGGGGCGCCGTTGCCCAGGGTTTTGATCAGGTCGATCCGGCCGTGGAGCATGGAGACCTGCCTCCCGCCCCAGTCGGCGATGTCGGTGATCTCCCGGAGTGCGGGGGCCTCGACCCCGTTCTGGCGGAGCTTTCCCTCGAACTCCCTGCTGAACGCGGTCAGCCGGTCGGCGGCGCCGCGCAGGGAGGTGGCGAGCTGACCCATCTGTTCGGGGTCGATTCCGCAGAACTCGGCGGTCGGTGCCATGGAACTTTCCCCCTCATGGTCATGACGGTCACGTGCGTCCGGCCATCTCCCGGCGCATGGCGTCCGCCTCTGCCTCGGTCACCAGCGGGGGAGAGCGGCGCAGCTCCTCCTCGACCGCGTCCACCATGTTCTGGGCGAGCCGTCCGAGCCGTTGATGCCGGTCTTCCAGCTCGCTGGTCCAGGTGGTGGCCGTCGGCCCCGTCCACACCCGCCCCGACCGCATCGCCGAGGAGGCGTGCTGGTATGCCTGCCGCACCTCATGAGCCCTGTATTCGGCTTCGACGAGCAATTGCCTCAGCCGTTCGTGCCGGGGACTGGGCACCATCCGCTCGGCCACGCCACCCCCGTCCTTTTCATGACCCCGTGATGAAGGAAAAAGTCGCATACCAGAGTAGGTATTGATCGTCTAAATCGGCAAGTCCCGTACCCGGCTGGCATCGCGCTTCCGCTGCTGGAACCATGACCACCCGAACGGGCGAAACCAATATTTCGGTCATTCCTCTCATGCTGGAGCGACTACTCCCCCCAACACCATCGGAATAAGGGATGACGCTGTTCGAAAAGCACATTGACGCGATAGAAATCGCTGTCAAGACCGCATACTGGATGTGTTTCGTCGCCGGTTTCGTGCTGTTCTTCGCCGGTCACGTGACCGTGCTCATGGCCATCGCGATCGGCATCGTGTGGCTGTCCCGCGTCACCCTGCATCACATCCAGGCGACCCGGGCACGCTGGGACGACGCGACCGCCGAAGAACTGGAACTACGGCGCGAGCAGCAGCACGCGCACCGTGAACGAGAACTGCGCCTCCAGATCCGGCGACTACAGCAGCCGGAGGGCCGTAGCGGTGGGTCATCCGCCGGCGGCACATGAGCCATGCCGCTTACCCTCCGGTGAGCGCCTGCGGAATGTCATGGTCTGCCCCCACAGCGATCGGCCTGAGCAGTGACCCTGAGCAGTGACACGATGCTCGAACGTCTCGATGAGGCCCCGATCCGGGATGAGCTGGAGAAGCCGGTTGCCCACGATCTCCACGGTTCTTCGGAAAGGCTCCCCGCCGGGGAACGAGGGCGAAGTCCCTCCCGGCGGCTCGGCCTCGACCCGGTTCAGCCGTTCCCCGGCGCCAGCTGCTCGTGGAGGGTTCTGATATGCCGGAAGAAGCGACCGGAACCCTTGCGTGCCACGAAGGCGTCCAGCTCGGGGATCCGCCCCCGCGCCTGTGACCGTCGGGCGAGGCGGGCCGCCAGGGCGACCAGGTCGATGTGGGCGGTGGTGGGGCGGCTGCCAGGGGCGGGGAGCAGGGAGGGCAGCGCCGCGGCGAGGGCTCGCCAGATGTGACGGTGGGTTCCGTTCACGGACTCGGCCTCCAGGGTGTCGACCAGGAGGCGGAGCGTGATCTCACCCTCGAGCACCCGCCGGGCGAGTTCCGCGCCGATCTCCTCGGCGGGCAGGTCGCCGGTGGCGGCCAGGCTCCGCAGGGCGCGGAACGCGTGGGAGGTGTCGCCGGAGGTGAACGGGCCGGGGAGGATTCGGTTGGCGAGGAGAACGCCGATGGCCCGCCCGGCGGGTCCCGCCGCGCCTGCCAGGTCGATCAGGCGCAGGGAGTCCATCGCCGCGCTCCAGCCGGGCACCGGCTGGTGTGGTACGAGGTGGGCGGCGACCACCTCCCGGTGCGAGGGCAGGACGGCGGCCCACCACTCCATCATCCCGCCGAGGTGCCCGCCCGTCACGGGGTTGACGTGCCGGGGCTGGTCGGCGAGCAGTTCGTCGACCAGCGGCAGGCCGGTGGGGGTGGCCTCGACGGTGCATGCCATCCAGACGCGCGAGCCGAGCCCGTCGTCCTCTCCCGACCGGTTCACCCGCACCTCGGGGTCGGGCATCCCGCCCTCGGCCAGCCAGCGGGCCGCCCGGCGGCCCGCCTCCGATGTCAGCGCCCCGGCCCGTACGGTCACCGCCGGGTCGACCCGGCGGGGCAGCCTGAGCAGAGCCTGCTGGAAGTCGGCGGGCAGCGGCGTCGCGCCCGACGCCTCCAGGGCCTCCAGTCTGGCCACCAGCTCGGCCGGGTCGAGGAGGCCGTTGGACAGGCTCGGCGTGGCGAGCAGCAGTGGCGGCAGGGATCCGGCACGCAGCGCTGTGAAGATCTCCGCGTGGCGGAGCAGCACGAAGCGGTGCAGAGGCGAGACGCGCCGGCGCTCCGGCAGGTGGTCGGCTTCCTCGTACGCCAGGGGAGGGAACCCGTGCTCACGACGGGCCTGGTTGACGAACGCGGTGCGGTGGGTCTCGTACGTCTGCCCGGGGGCGGCCAGTTCGGCCGCGAAGGCGATCATCCAGTCGCCGTGCTCCCGCCACTCGTCCAGGCGCGGACGCTCCTCGTCGCGCTCGACGAGCGGCGCCAGCGCGATGCGCAGCGACTCCCTGTCCCGCGCGACGAGCCGGACGAAGGCGGACAGGCAGCGTTCGGCCGCCCGCCAGTCGTCGTGCAGGTACATGACGGCGAGCCGGCTCGGAGTGTTCGGTGGCGCGATGGCCGGCACCGGCCGGAGCGGCGCGGGCAGCGGGCGCGGCATGAAGACCTCCTCGGCCTCGGTCTCGGTCTCGGGTTCCGGCTCCTCGACGCGTTCGCCGCCAATGGCCGCGGCCAGCCGGTTGTGCAGGTCGGGTGGCAGCGTGCCCGTGCCGCCGCGGAGGGTCTCGGCGCCGAGCGGGGTGAGGCGTCCGGCGTGCCGGACCGCCAGGTGCACGGCCCGTTCCTGCACGGCCCGTGCCCGGTGGCCGAACGCCATGGCCAGGGCGAGGGCCAGCTCGTCGGCCCGGTCGGGCGCCCGCCGCACGGACTCCTCCAGCCAGGCCAGACCTGCGCGCACCAGTCCGCCCTCCGCGCGGAACAGCAGCCCCTCCAGCCCCTCCGCCACGTCCGCCGGATCGAGGGCGGCCAGCCGGCGCAGGTGCCCCAGCGACAGCTCGGCCACCGGCCCCGGCGTGGCCGGCAGGAGCCGTAGATAGTCGACGGCGTGCGGCTCGATCTCGGCCGGAGTGGGATCCAGCAGCTCGTGGAGGCGTGCGAAGAACCGAAGGTCGGGGCCCTCACCGCCAAGCAGGAAGCGGCGCCGGCAGCCATCGAGCAGCAGAGATCGCGGCACCCGGCCCTCGGCGGCGAGGGTGCGGAGGGCGCCGAGCCAGGAGGTCGTGCCGTCAGGACCCGACCGCTCGTTCCGCAGCGCCCGGCCGACGCCCTCGGCATCGAAGAGCCTAGGCAGCAGGTGGCCGAGCAGCGGATCGGCCCGCAGCTCGCTCAGCCTGGCATCCCGGGACACCCAGCCGACCACGAGCGGGTCGTGCGCGGGCGGGGTGGTGCCGGTACGGCGGAGCAGGGCGAGCGCCAGCGGCAGGTTCCGGTCGCGAGGGGCGCGGCGGCGCCGGGGACGGAGCCGTCGCACGAGCCGTACGGCCAGGTCGGCCTGCCACGCGGCGGGCCGCGAGGCGATCACCTGAAGCAGCGGCTCGATCTCGCCGGCCATCGGAGCGCCGGCGAGGTCCCAGCGGTCGAACTCCCCGCGGTTGATCCACGTCACCACGGCCGCCGCGCCGCCGATCGTGCCCGCGCCCGCGACCCGCATCGGCTCGGCCCAGCCGTCGCCCCCGGAGCCGCCCTCCTCGTCGTCATCGTCGTACCAGGTCATGGACCACGCCTGCCGGTAGTGATGCTCGGAGAGCTCCCCGATGTCGTGCCGCCGTTGCAGCTCCGCCTGCAGGGTCTGCCGGACCCGGTCGCGTTCGGCCTCGCGCTCCGCCAGGGTCCGCCGTTCCCTTTCCTGGAGCACGGTGACGTATCCGGGCAGCTCGCGCGCCACCTCGCGCCGTCCGGCGTCGTCGAGCGCCGTCACTACCTTCACGACCCCGGCCATGTCGCCGAGGTCGACGCGCTCGCGGACCTCGTCCCAGGCGGCCGGCCGGACGTTTTTCGCTTCCATGACGCGGATCTCCAAGATCGTGTGTTCGGTCGGGTGGCGCGATCCTGGCAGGGCCCGCCGACATTTTCGGTGCCGCCGCCGGGGCTCGGCGCTGCGAGCGTGTTGATTCCCGGGCCGCTCGGTCGTCGTGTTCGCAGACGGCAAGGGTCCCCTGGAACTTCCGGGGCGCGCCTGTCGGCTGTCGATTTCGCACATGCCCGTGCGTCGTGGTCGGTGAGGACCGACCCACGCGTCCGTACAACAGGCAGGACAGCTCACATGCCGCAGTACGCGATTCCGATCTACGAGGAAGTCCCCGTCGCGGACATTCCGGCCGACGTCACGGAGGCCGACATGGCCGTCACCGTGAAGATCGAAGCGAGGGTACGAAGGTCGTCGGCATCCCCACTACTAAATTAGGGCATATATCCGGTAATCAACCGAAACGGCGGGAAACGTGAAGGTCAACGTTGATTACGCCCGAATCAGCCACGACAAGACCGGCGCCGGACTTGGAGCCGACAGTCAGCACGGCGAGAACGAGGAGTTCGGGGAGGAGGTCGGGTTTCCGGTTCAGGCGAGCTACACCGACAACGATCGTTCAGCCAAAGCGCGCTCTGACGGCACGTTCGCCGTACGTCCCGAGTACGAGCGGATGATCGAGGACATCTACGCGGGCATTGTCGGCGTGATCATCATTTGGCACGCCAACCGGCTACACCGCAACGTCGAGGAGGCCAACCGCTTTATCAAGATCGCCCTTGAGTACGGGGTGCGCTTGTTCAGCGTCAAGCGTGGCGGAGAGTACCGGCTGACACGGGCATCTGGCCGAGCCGACCTGTTACGCGACACGGTGACCGCCCAAGAGGAGAGCGAGCATCGGGGAGAGCGTGTGATGCTTGCCCGCAAGCGGCAGGCCCGCACCGGCGCCTATGGCGGAGGCGTGCGCCCGTATGGGTGGGGAGTGGACACCGGGCGGACCCGGCGCGTCTGCCTGAACCCCAAGGACTCACCCGAGTTGCGCGAGTACAGCGATGTCCCGGTGCTGGACATGGGCCAGCACAACCAGGAGGAGGCCGAGGAGATCCGGGGATGGAAAAAGGATCTTCTCATTGGGGTGTCCATGAAGCAGGTCCTAGCCGATCTCGCAGAGCGGAGAGTGCTCACGGCGGCCGAGAAGGACGGGCGGACCCTGCGCAGGAGCGGTGAGGAGATCAAGCACGGAGGGTGGAACTCTAAGACCGTCCGACAGATCTTGACCCACCCTCGCACGGCGGGACATTCGGTGTACCGGGGGGAGATCGTGAAGCGCAACGCCTACCCGGCGATCATCACCGAGGATGAGCGGCAGGCGTTGATCACTATGTTCTCCGACCCGACGCGCAAGGTCAGCCCAGGTAACACGCCCCGCTGGCTTGGTTCGCTGATCTATGAGTGCGGTATCTGCAAGGAGGCCGGACATCGCAACGCCGACGGCAGTCCGGCCACCGAGACCGTTCGCAAGAACTCTCAAGGGGTGCCCGTCTACCGGTGCCACATCAAGGGGCATTGCTCGCACCCGGCGGAGGCAGTCAACGACTACGTAGAGCAGATCATGATCGCACGCCTGTCACGCGAGGACATCGCCGACCTGTTGCCGCAGCGCGTCAGCGTGGATGTGACCGCTCTACGCGAAGAACTCGCCCTGTTGGACGCCCAAGAGAAGGAGATCGGTCTGTCACTGGCCCGAAAGAAGATCAGTCTCACCATCGCGGAAGTCGTGCAGGCCGAGATCGACAAGCGGCGCACGCAGATCAACACCGAGATCAAGGACGGCACGGCCGAGCATCCGCTACAGGAGTTCGTGGCCAGCGACGACGCCGCCAAGACATGGAAGGGTCTCACGCGAGGCCGTAAGCGCGAGATCATCCGGATGCTGGTGACGATCACCTTGTTACCTGTCGGTCACGGGAAGCGGCCCCCGATCCACGAGCGCGTGAAGATCGTTCCGAACCAGTAACCCCGCAACGACGAAGCCGCCCCCGCTGATTGGTGCTCAGCGGGGGCGGCCTCTTACGTTATCGCGTGGTGCGCAGCAACAGCGCGAGCCGATCACGTTGCCGTTCGGTCAGCGGAGGCCAGCCATCCACCATGGCTTTGATGAACTCCGCGTAGTCGTCGGTCTCGGTCCTTTCGTCTCCGCTTGCCGTTGACCGTGCCCTACCCGCCGTAGACCCCTCCCTGTCGCTACTCACCGCTATTGCTAACCACCCCCTGGCTACGTTTTGTAGTCAGGGGTGACCTGTGCCTACCTCCCGTGCCATCCCGCCCGCCCACCCAGGCAAGACGAACGGTGCCTTCGGCGCCCTCTTCCCAATGCGCCCCCACGCCTGCCCACTACAACCCGACCCGCAAGCCAGGCATGCCTGACTCTTCCCTTCCCCCTTTACCCCCGAATTGATCATGCGTATACAACGAATAAGCCTCATATGGGGTTCCACATGGACCGCCATTAACAGCCATTATGAACACCCGTAAGTACGGCATTCAATCCGCCCCTCGACCACCCTGGCACGGCACATCAGTTGCCGAATTAATTCACGACGCGCCAGGCTCCCGCCCATCACTGCCCGACCTGCACACTCACCCAGCTCAGGCCCTATGTCAGCACCCCAGTGCGAGTTGCCGAATTAATTCGAGCCCTCAGGCGATCCACGCCCAGGCCGGATGCCAGGGCCACAGCGCGGCGATGTGCGACCGACATTGGCTCATAGTTTCTTTACTGGTTCAAGGCGCCAGCGCTCCGCGCCGCCGCCCCCCGAGCCAGTTGCCGAATTAATTGGCGACCCTCACGACACCCCGCCTCAGACCGTCTCAGCCAAGTTGCCGAATTAATCTTATATAGGTCAAGCAGGCGGCAGCGCTCCGCGCCGCCGCCCGGCGGGGCGTGCCCGCCCCCGCCGCGCGGACATCGAGGCCGGGCATGCGGCCTGGAGGCCGGTCCCGCCCCGCGCCCGCC
>NZ_JBEXGU010000099.1:0-35310 GCF_040607515.1 Streptosporangium sp. NPDC005286
TTGGCGACGTTGCACGCCCATGGGCTGAGCCCGGACTGGGACGCGCTTTATCCCGCTCCACCGGTGACCGGTCGGCCGGAGTTGCCGACGTATCCCTTCCAGCACCAGAGTTACTGGCTCACCCCGACGGAGAGAACAACCGACGTCCCATCGTACGATCTCGAATTCTGGCGCGCCGTAGAGAACGATGATCCGGGAGAGGTGGCCTCTCTGTTGAACATCGTCGATGACGAGCGGATCGCCTCCCTGAGGCCCCTGCTCAAGGACCTCGGGGACTGGCGTCTTGGGAGAAAGGATCGTGCGGGCACGGGGGATTGGCATTACCAGCTCACGTGGCGGCGGCTGGATCGAGAAGTGCCGCGACTGTCCGGTACCTGGCTGGTCGTCACAACGCCCGAACAAGCCGATATGGGCCAAGTATCGGCGACTTCCAGTGCAATGACCGAGCAGGGGGCGAAGGTCGTCACCCTCGTGGTCGCCGACACCCTCTCCCGGGAGGACCTGACTCGACACGTTCACGACATGGTCAGATCACTCTCGCCGTCGAGCGCGGATTCAGGCACCAACGACCGATCTGGCGGAGGTAGGTCATCCGCCTTGGCGGGAGTCGTCTCCTGGCTCGCCCTGGACCGGCGCTCTCATCCGGCGTTCCCCCATCTGCCGGCAGGTGTGATCGGCAATCTCAAACTCGTCCAGGCCCTGGAGGGGATCGACGTTCCCCTGTGGGTCCTGACTCGGAACGCGGTGGTCACCGATCCTGACGAACCGTTGGACGATCCGATCCACGCCCTCTCCTGGGGCCTGCACCTTGTGGCACGCCAGGAGAATCCGCACGGCTGGGGAGGGCTGATCGACCTGGTAGAGCACGTCGGAGATGAGGTCGGGACATATATCTGCCAGGCACTCGGTGGCGGTGTCGACGATCAATTCGCTGTCCGGCCGAGAGGACTGCTGCGTCGCCGGCTCAGTCGTAGTGCTGTGCCCCGATCCTCCTCCTATGCGTGGCCTTCCGACGGCACGGTGCTCATCACGGGTGGTACCGGAGAAGTAGGAAAATCTCTCGCCAAGCGGATCGTGCACAGTGGCGCCAGACACCTGCTTCTGCTGAGCCGCAGTGGGCCAGAAGCGCCGGGCGCCTCACGGTTGGTCGATGAAGTGCGTGCTCTGGGCGCCGAGATCCGGATCGTCGCCTGCGACATCGCGGATCGTTCCGCTCTGGCGGGGGTGATCGCCGATATTCACCCCAGCCAGCCGCTGCGGACAGTCATTCACATGGCCGGTACGTTCGACGACGCCATGCTGTCCGACCTCACAGAAGAACGACTGGAGAACGCTCTGCGGGCGAAGGTCGACGGTGCGCTGAACCTCCATGAGCTGACGAAATCCCTTGACCTCTCAGAGTTCATCCTGTTTTCGTCCACGGCCGTCATCCTGGGAGGAAAGGGGTTCGCGAGTTACGCGGCGGCGAACGCCTTCCTGGATTACCTCGCACATCAGCGTCGTGCCCAAGGTCTTCCGGCCCACTCGATCGCGTGGGGGATCTGGGAAGGCAGGGACCACACCTTCCCTCATCACGGCCTGAGAAGAATGCAGACGCAGCGGGCTCTGGTCGCGCTCGAGCAGGTGCTGACCGAGGACCGGCCGACCGCTGTCATCGCCAGCTTCGATTGGGGTAACTTCTACCCGCTCTACACCGCCTATCGTCCGTGCTCCCTGTTCGATGAGATCCCGGAAGTCGCGCGCATCCGCCAAAACCCTGTCGTCTCCTCCGGATCCGGCGACGCGTTGGCGGTGCAACTGGCGGAACTACCCCCGGAACGGCAGCGCCACCACCTCCTGAGCGTCGTCCAGACCACCGTCGCAACCGTGCTCGGCCACAGTGACTCCGACGGAATACCGCTCGAACACTCCTTCAAGGATCTCGGCCTGGACTCGCTGACCGCTCTCGAACTTCGTAAGCACCTCAAGCGGGTCATCGGCCTGGAGCTTCCAGCCACCCTCATTTACGACTATCCGACCTCGCAGGCCCTCGCCGCCTACATTCACCGGGAGCTCTGCCCAGACGACAGCGGCAAGGACGCCGGCCCGATCCTCTCACTTCTCAGGCAGGCGATATCAATCGACAAGCCTGAGCAAGGGGCTGATCTACTGCTGACCGCGTCGCAGCTGCGTCCGTCATTCGACGACCTCTCCGCTGTGGCGCGACCGCTGCCCTCAACTTCGCTGTCCCAGGGGCCCGTGCAACCGGCGCTGGTGTGCCTCTCATCGGGTGAGTCCGAATATCTCAAATTCGCGAGAGCACTCGAAGGAATTCGCGACGTCTCCGCGGTCACCCTGCCTGGGTTCTCCAGCGGAGATCTTCCCGCGAACGTGGCGGTCATGGCCGAGAGCGTGATCAGGGCACTTCCGGAGTCCCTTCACGGGAAGCCGGTCGTACTGGTCGGCAACTCGCTGACGTGTCTTCCGGTGTGCGCGACAGCACTGGCACTGGAACAGCTGAACTCGCCGCTCGCGGGTGTCGTGCTGATCGATCCCCCTGGGAACGCGGCGAACGGACACCGCGACGAACTTTCCCTCCTTCTGCGGAGAATGGCAGGCAAGGAGGGGCCCGATGTCCCTTCCGACGAGCGACTCACCGCAACCGCGTGGTACAGCGAACTCTTCCACCGCTGGGAACCCACGAAGATCGAAACCCCGATCCTCCTCGTCCGGCCAGGTCACGCACGCTCTTCCTCGCGGTTCCCGATCGCGTCCGCGGAAGCTCCGAAGGTGGCGACCGTTCCCGCCGGGACCGACGTACTCGAAGAACACTCCGCGCTCATCGGCCTGACCGTGAGTAACTGGCTGATGGATCTGGCGCGGAGCACAGCCAATGAAACAGGTGGGAACATTGCTCTGGGATAGCATCTTCATCTCCGGCACAGGGAGATTCCTGCCGCCCCGGGTGAACGTCGAGGACGTGCTGAGCGGCAGCTCCATAAGCGCGAATCCGACCAGCCTCAAGCTGTCCGACTGGGCGTCCCTCACCATTTCGCGGGACCACTCGGCAGCGGAGATGGCGGGGATGGCGGCAGTTGACGCGATGAAGAATTCGGGATGCAACGCCGATGACATCGCGTCGCTCGTCTACGCCTGTTTGGATGATCAGGAACATTTCGCGCCTGTCTGTCACGTGCAACGGGTTCTCGGCGTGCCCGAAGCGCTGGCATTCGAACTGGGAGCGGCGAGCAACGGGGGAGCGACAGGCCTCGTCGTCGCGGCGAGCTTGCTGAGATCCGACCCTTCCGCCAACGCCGCGATGGTCACCGCGGCCGGTCGCTACCATGCGGGTAGGTTGGGGCGATGGCAGGAATCGCTGGGCGTCTTCCTTTCGGACGGTTCCGCCGCGGCGGTTCTGTCACGCGAGGGCGGGTATGCCCGGCTGATATCCAGTTCTCACACCTCCGCGTCTGAGCTCGAATCGCTCGTCGCGGTCCGGGGAGATTTGGACAACGGGAATATCATGCTGGCCCAGAAGACCAGTCTCGGGCCCTACCTCCCCATCATCCGAGATGCCGGCATAAAAACAGTGAAGCAGGTGCTGGAGGAGTCGGGAGTCGAGTTGTCGGAGGTGGCGAAGGTCGCAGTGACCGGGGTCGGCCTCGCGCAGCTCTCCGCTCTGATCCTGGAACCCCTGGGTATCGCGCAGAGCCGTACCACGTGGGAGTTCTTACGAGAAACCGGCCACGTCGGTCCCTCTGACGCGCTCCTCGGTATCGATCACCTTCTCCGCGGTGGACAACTCCAAGGGGGGGAGAAGATTCTCGTTATCGGCATGGGAATAGGCTTCCGATTCACCACTTTGCTCCTCGAAGTCTGTGACCCACCCGTTCCGAAGTAGTCCGGAGCCGCCGACGGCACTGTCTCCAAGTTGGTGTCTGAGGGGTGTGGGCTTCCCCTCGTAACGTGGAGACCGGGCCGGGAGCGGCAGGTCGAGTACCGGCCCGACCGTGTTCTGGCGCTTGACAGCGCCCTGACCTCGCTGACCTAGCCATCCAGGTAGCGGTGGAAGATCTCAGCCCCGGGTCCACCGCCTTCCACCCCCCACGCCCCTGCGACCCCGGTCGCAGGGGCGTGGGCCATGTCCGTCTCCGGCGCAACCGCCTGCGGGTCCGGACCCCGGACCGCCCGCATGAGCTCGTCAGCCGAGATGAGCGCGGAAGAACGACGCCAGCGTGCTGAAGCTCAGTGGAGGCTCAGTGCTGGTCACGGGCTCACCACAGCGTTTCGAAGTCTGCACGGTCCTGGCCGGGAAGGGCTCCGACAGGCCGCCGGTGAAGGGGAAGAAATGGTCCTGCCCGTGCAAGGTGAAGAAACGGACGCTTCCGCAGGCCTCCCTGAGCGCGGAGAACAGCAGCCGGCTTTGCCCGATGGGGATCACGGTATCGGCGTCACCGTGCCCGATGAGGAACGGCGGGGGCCGCCGCCCGGAAGCCAGATGGGTGATGGGGTTGGCCTGCCTCAGCAGAGCAGGAGAACACGACTGCACGCCGTCCGGACAGCCAAGGTAGGTGGCCACCGCTCCCGCCAGGAGCGGGTTGTCAGCCAGCGCTGACAAATCGGCGGGCCCCGAAAGATCCGCCACCGCCTGAACACAGCTGGAGGGGCCGCGTCCACCCACATTGCCTTCCAGCGCGGAAACCCCACAACTCGTGCCCGCCAGGGCGGCAAGCTGCCCACCCGCAGATCCGCCCCACAGGCCGATCCGGCCGTTGAGGCCGTAGCGGAAGCTGTTGGCGCGCAGATACCGGATCGCGGCCTTCACCTCGTGGATCTGCTGCGGGAACTTGGCGCTCGTGCTCAGGGTGTAGTTGACGGAGGCAACAGCAAATCCCTGCGAGAGCAGTGATGTCCACTCAGGGATCCGCTGCAGCTCGCTCTTGTCTCCGGCGGACCAGCCACCGCCGTGGATGTAGACGATCACAGGCGCCCACCGGGCGCCCTTTGGTACGTACAGGTCCAGGACCTGCTGGTTGCCTCCGGATGCGTAGGCCACATCGGAGTAGGTGGTGTAGCCGTCGGACCTCACGGAGCGCACGCGCTCGTCGGCTCCGCTTGCCTGCGCCGGAGCGACGAGAACGCCGAGGCAGGCCGATGCCGCCGCCGACAAGGCGACTACGCGTCCCAGACGCGCTTTCAGGCCTAGGTGCACACTGATCCCCTCTCAAGATGAAGATGAATTCAAATTCACCCCTTGAGCATGGGTTGTCAACCCCAGCCGATGCCTGCATGATGAATCCGAATTCACATTCGCTGTGAGGAGGATCACATGTATCTCGTGGAGTCGTGTCGCATCCGCACCTCAGGTGCCCGGGCGGTGGAGCTCTTCCAGGTTGACGGCCTCTCACTGCTGGCCATCCCGCAGCTGGCCGTCGATGTGCCCGGGCAACCGCCCGGCATGAACGGTGGCGACAGCGACACCGAGCTGCGGGTGCTCCGCCGTACAACCGAAGGTTTCGAGCCCTTCCAGAGCCTTCGGGTGCCGGGCGGTGAGGACGCGGAGTTCTTCCGGATCGGCCGGCGGGCGTTCCTGGCGACCGCGAGCATCCGCCGCGGCCAAGGCCCCTATGAGTTCGGCGTGGACTCCCAGCTGTACGAATGGGACGGCGCGCGCTTCGTCCCTTTCCAGAGCGTGCCCGGCTTCGCGGCCAAGCAGTGGCGGCACTTCACGCTGGCCGATCAGCACTTCCTGGCCCTGGCACAGGGGCTTCCGCTGCCTGGGAGCCGGCCGTCGCGGATCTACCGATGGAATGGCCGGGCCTTCGAACCGTTCCAGGAGATCGCCTCCGAGCAGGGCTACAACTGGCACGCCTTCCGGGTGGCGGGGCACGACTTCCTCGCCCACGCCGACCACCTCGCTCCGTCCGTCCTGTACCGCTGGGACGGAGCGCGCTTCGCCGTACACCAGAAGCTGGCCGAGCAGCACGGCCGGGCTTTCGCCTCCTTCAGCGCCGACGGCGAGGAGTATCTACTCGTCGGCTGCATCCTCAGCCCGTCGCGGCTACTGCGCTGGGATGGCGAGTCGTTCGTGGAGCACGCCGTGCTGGACGGGCTCGGCACCCGCGAGTTCGCGGTCCTGCATGGCAGGGGCGGCCTGTACGTGCTGCGGGTCAACTTCATTCACGGCACCCCCGCCGCGCCGACGACCGCGTTGAGTTCCCAGCTCTACCACTGGCAGGACGGTGGGCTGCGTGTCGTCGAGGAGTTCCCCACCAGCGGCGGCACGGACGTCGCCGTCTTCACCGACGACCGGGGGCCATTCGTGGCGGTCTCCAACGGGCTCAGCGCCGACGTGCGGTTCGCCACCGAGAGCGTCATCTACCGCTTCATCGAGCAGGAGCACCAGTGACCGAGGAGTTCATCCGGCTGTTCACCACCTACACAGCCGATCCGGACAGCATCGGCAGGAGGCTGGGTCGCGCGGTCACCGATCGCGCGCGCAACAACCCGCTGATCGCCGCGACGGCCACCGACCTCGCGCTCTACCCGGGAGACGGCAGGCCACCCACGGTCGAAGGGTTCCGGCTCTCGAGCAGGGGCTTCAAGGAGCTGACGGCGATCTCCCACCTGGGTCCCGCCGTGGCTTCGCTGGTCAGGCTCCGCGACCTGGGCGAGGAGTCCTGGCGGAAGGCCGCCGAGCGCCTGCTGACCGAGGTCAAGGCCACCCGCGCCGCCAACAGCACCGAACTGTGGCGGGACCGGATCGCGGTCGAGGCCTACCGGGGCAGGGAACGTGAGATCGCCGACATGGTCGACCACGCGTGCGCGGTGACCGCCCGCTACCTCACGGCCGCGCTGGACGACGAGGAGTATCTCACTCCCGAGACGCTCCGCCGCGACTACCTCGACAACGGCATCAACTCAATGATGGTGGCCACGTTCTTCCTGGTCAGCCTCGACATCAGCTTCCGCATCACGCGCTGGTTCACCGAGCAGGACCTGGCCTGGGAGCGGGCCATGGTGGTGATCGCGGGCAGGCAGGGTCGTCCGACCGCGGGCGTCACCTGGAACACCAGCAGCGTGGCCACGATGATCCTCGCCGCCTCGCGCGGCCGCCTTCCGTTGGATCGCGTGTACGTGGCCCCGCACGCGCCCACCTTCCCCTCCCCCGCCGACGGCGACCTCACCCAGGTGATCGCGCTGGAGGAGGACCTGCGCACCCTCTGGTGCAGCACCAGGGCCACCGTCGAACTCGGCGACGTGATGTTCGACGGCTATCCGCGCTACGCCCCTGGCCGCCTCACGCTCCCCGACGTCACCGACCCCGGCGTCGCCGAGGTGAGCGAGATGCCCGCCATCCACTCGGCCGACGACATGCGTGCGCTTGTGACCAGGCTCCGCATCGTGCTGGAGGACCCGAGGCAGCTGCTGTCCAGCTGCGTCACCGACTTCGCCGCCGCCTCCCTGGTGGCGGCGGGCAACGATCCCACCCAGGTAGTGGTGCCTGGGCTGACCGACCTCTGAGAGCGAACCATGACCATTGACCGGCGCTCGTTCCTCATCGGCGCATCACTGCTGTCGCTGACCACCGCATGCGGTGCGTCAGGCTCCTCCTCCTCGAACTCACTCAAGATCGGCGCATCGTTGCCGCTCACCGGCCCGGCCGCGGACGTCGCCGACCCCGGCTACAAGGGCTACCAGGTCTGGCAGAGCCAGATCAACGCGCGCGGCGGGCTTCTGGGCCGCAAGGTGGAGTTCGTCATCCTGGACGATGGCTTCGACCAGAACACCGTGGTCTCCAACTACAACCGGCTGATCACCCAGGATCGGGTGGACCTGCTGATCGGCACGTTCTCCTCGTTCCTGAACCTGCCGGCTTCGACCGTCGCCGACCGCAACCGCATGCTCTACATCGAGCCGTCAGGTGGTGCGGCGGAGATCTTCTCGCGCGGTCACACCAGGCTGTTCTTCAGCCAGCCGGGCACGACCGACACCGCGCATCGGCCGTTCGCCGCTTACGTGGAGGGACTGAAGGAGCGGCCCGCCACCGCGGCCTACCTGTACCAGGACGACCCCAGCACCGACGTGCCCGTCCAGAACCTCCAGAAGACCTTTGAAGGGCTCGGCATCAAGACCGTCTACGGGCAGAAGTACCCGCCGGACACCAAGAACTTCGACGCGATCGCCAACGCGATCCGGCAGGCCAACCCCGCCCTGCTGGTGCACGGCGCGCTGGAGGTCGACGGCGTGGCCGTGGTCCAGGCCCTGCAGCGGATCGGCTTCACCCCGTCGATCCTCTACCAGACCAGGGCGCCCTCCAGCGTCAACACCTACCCGCAGGCCATCGGCGCCACGAACACCGAGGCCGTCTTCACCGCCGGCAGTTGGCATCCAGCCTCGAAGTATCCGGGCAACGCCGAGTTCGTCGCGGATTACCGCAAGCAGTTCAAGCAGGAACCGAGCGAGGACGCCGCCAACTCCTACACCGCGGCGCAAGTGCTTCAAGCCGGCGTCCAAGCCGCCGGCAAGCTCGACCAGGATGCGATCGCCGCCTGGCTGCACGCCAACACGGTCGACACCATCGTCGGCCCGCTGAAGTGGGACGAGCGCGGCGTTCCCGACGGCAGCCTGCTGCTGATGCAGTGGCAGCGCGGCAAGCTGGAGGTCGTCGCCCCGGCCTCGGCCGCGACCGTCACCTCCGTGATCGCCGCCAAGCCGAGCTGGGCGACCTGATGCAGGCGTTGCTCTTCGGCCTACTCGTCGGCGGCGTATACGCCCTGGCCAGCAGCGGCCTGACGCTGATCTTCGGCGTCATGCACATCGTCAACCTGACCCACGGCGCGATCCTCATCGCCGGGGCATTCCTCACCTACAGCATCTGCACGGCGACGGGCCTCGACCCCTTCGCGACGATCCCCGTCACCGGCACTGTGCTGTTCGGCCTGGGCTGGCTCATCCACAAGCTCGTCATCCAGCGGGCCGAGCGCGGCGGTGAGGGCACGATCATCCTCTCCACGCTCGCGCTCGCCATGATCCTGGAGGGAATCACCATCCTCATCTGGGGCCATGAACCGCACACCGTCGCCACCTCCTACGCCCGCACGTCCATCCGGCTCGGCGACCTGGTCTTCCCCACGGCCCAGGTGTACGGCTCCGCGTGCGCGCTGGCCCTGCTGGCCGCGCTGTACGTGGTGCTCAACCACACGTGGCTGGGCAGAGCCGTACGCGCGGCCACGGCCAACCCGCAGGGCGCCGAACTCGTCGGCATCCGGGTGGAGCGGGTCAACGTCGCCGCCTTCGCCCTCGGCGTCGCGCTGACCGGCGCGGCGGGCTCGATCCTCGCGGTCCTGTCTCCCTTCACCCCGGACTCCGGGGAGCAGTGGATCGGCCTGGGGCTCGCCATCGTGGTGCTCGGCGGCATGGGCAGCCTCGGCGGCGCGCTGATCGGCGCCCTGGTCCTCGGCGTGGCCGAGACACTGACGGCCACCTACGGGTCGCCCTCGTGGGCCACTGCCATGCCCTTCGCCGTCATCGTGCTGACCCTCCTGCTGCGCCCGCAGGGGATCTTCGGCGTTCGAGTTCGACAGGATGTGGTCAGCGCATGAGGATCCTGATCATCGCGGCCGGCGGCGCCCTTCTCGCGCTGCCCGTGCTGTGGGGCGACGCCTACTACCTGAACATGCTCATCCTGATCTTCCTCCTGGCGATCATGGCCAGTTCCTGGAACATCATGGGTGGCTACACCGGCTACATCTCCCTCGGGCAGAGCGCCTTCCTCGGCGTCGGCGCCTACACGACCGCCATCGCGGCCAACGCGTGGTCGATCTCCCCGCTTCTGGCCGCCCCCCTGGGCGGCCTCGCGGCGGGGGCGCTCGCCGCCGTCCTCGGCCTGGTGACCTTCCGGGCACGAGGCAACGCGTTCATCATGATCACGTTCGCGATGCTCTACCTGCTCGGCATCGTGGCGCTGAACTGGACGTGGGTCACGAACGGAAACGACGGCATGATCCTTCCCACGCCGACCTGGAGTAGGGACTACGCCCTCTGGCCCTTCTACTACGCCCTGCTCGGCCTGCTGATCCTGACGCTGGTGATGTCGAAGGCGATCGCCTCCGCACGCTTCGGCCTCGGGCTGACGGCCATCCGCGAGGACGAGGAGAAGGCCGCGGGCATCGGCGTCAACACCTCGGCGACCAAGCTCGCCGCCTTCGTGGCCAGCAGCGTGCCCATCGGCGTGGCGGGCGGCTTCTACGGCTACTACCTGGGCTTCCTCGACTCCAGAGCCATGTTCAGCATCGTCACCAGCATCATGATCGTGCTCGCCGCCCTGCTCGGTGGCTCGGGCACGCTGTGGGGCCCCGTGCTGGGCGCCTTCCTGCTGGAGCCGTTCTCCCAGCTGACCAACCAGCTGTTCACCGGTCCGACCGCGGGCGCCTGGCGGCTGGTCGTCTTCGGTGGGCTGCTCCTGGCCATCCTGCTCTTCCTGCCCAAGGGCATCATTCCCGGGGTACAGCAGGCGCTGGCCAGAAAGCGACCGGCCGCCGTGGGCAAACGCCTGGCCCTCGCCGCCGTCCCGTCCTGGCTCGCGGTCGGCGACGGGGGGCGATTGGAGGTGCACGGCATTCGCAAACGCTTCGGCGGGCTCACCGTCCTCGACGGCCTGGACCTCACCGTCGAGCCCGGCTCGATCACCGGGTTGATCGGGCCGAACGGATCCGGCAAGACCACGCTGTTCAACCTTATCGACGGCGCGATGAAGCCGGACAGCGGCACGATCCTGCTCGACGGCCGGCGGATCGATGCCGCGAGCCGGTGGGCACGCAGCCAGGCGGGGCTGGGCCGTACCCACCAGATCACCCGGCTGTTCCCCCGGTTGTCGGTGCTGCGGAACGTCGTCGCCGGATCCAACGGGTCCTGGGCGGCTCCGGCGATCACCGGTGTCCAGGCCGCCAGGGGCGCTGAGCTCCTCGATCTCGTCGGGCTCGGCGACTATCGTGACCTGCCCGCCGGCGAGCTCTCCTACGGCCAGCAGAAGCTCGTCGAACTGATCCAGATTCTCCTGCTCCAGCCCCGCCTGGTGCTGCTCGACGAACCGGCGGGCGGTATCAACCCGACGCAGATCGAGCAGATGGGCGCCCTGATCCGCGAACTCAACCGGACCGGGACCACCTTCCTGATCGTCGAGCACAACATGCCCTTTGTGCTCGGGCTCTGCGACACGGTCCACGTCCTGGCAGGCGGCCGCCGCATCGCCTCCGGCACGCCGCAGGAGGTGCGGAGCGATCCGCTGGTGCTGGACGCCTACCTGACGGGAGCGAGCCAATGATCTCGATGACCGGTGTCTTCGCCGGGTACGGCGGCGGCGACGTGCTGCAGGGGCTGGACCTGGAGGTCCTCCCCGGCTCGGTGACCTGCATCGTCGGCCCCAACGGCGCGGGCAAGTCCACCGTGCTGCGGACCATCAGCGGCCAGCTCGCACCGCGTCTCGGTGCGATCCGCTTCGACGGCCGTGACATCGCCGGACGGCACCCCGCCGAGCTGATCAAGGCGGGGATTGTGCAGGTGCCGCAGAAGAACGGCCTGTTCCCCGCGATGACCGTCGCGGAGAACGTACTTCTCGGCGGCTACCTGCGCCGCCGCGAGAAGACGTATCTGCAGGGGCGCTTCGCCCGGCTCGCCGAGCACTTCCCGATCATCGCTGAGCGGAGCGGCGAGCCGGCGGGGAACCTGTCCGGCGGGCAGCGGCGAACCGTCGAGTTCGCCAGGGCGCTCATGCTGGAACCGGCGATGGTGCTGCTCGACGAGCCGTCTCTGGGGCTCGACCCGCGCTCGCTCGGTCTGGTGGGAGATGCCGTGAACGCCATGCGCGACAGCGGCATCACCGTGCTCATCGTGGAACAGAACGTGCGCTTCGGGCTCGGGATCGCCGGCCACGGCGTCGTCATGGAGAGCGGCCGCGTGCTCATGGCGGACTCCGCCCGGACGATTCTCGACGACCCGGAGATGGGCGCGCTCTTCCTGGGCGGCGCCCCGTGAGCGCCTTCCTGGACCGGCTGCGGCAAGGGCTGCCGACGCTCATGCTCGGCATCCGCGGCAGCCGTACCTCCGAGGTCGTGCGGATGGCACACGCGACCGGCCATCACGCCGTTCTGGTCGACCTGGAACACTCCACCATGTCCACCGATGTGGCCGCGCAGCTCTGCTTGGCCGCCGACAGTCTGGGAATGACGCCGCTGGTGCGAGTGCCGGAGCGCGAATACGGCATGATCGGCCGGCTCCTGGACGGTGGCGCCCACGGCATCGTCGCCCCGCGGGTCGAGACGGCGGACGAGGCACGGCGGATCGCCCGCGCCTGCCGGTTCCCGCCGCGCGGGCAACGCTCGCAGACCGCCCAGGTGCCTCAGTACGGTATGCGTCCGGTGCCCGCCAGGGAGCTGAACCCGGCGCTCGACGCCGCGGCCGTGGTGCAGATCCTCATCGAGACCCCGGCGGGGATCGCCAACGCCGACCGCATCGCGCAGGTGGACGGCGTGGACATGCTCGCGATCGGTGTCAACGATCTCACCGCGGAGCTCGGCATGCCCGGCGCCTACGACGATCCACGAGTGCTCGACGCGATCGCCACCGCGGCCGCGGCCTGCCGTACGCACGGGAGGTTACTGGCGGTCGGCGGCATGCCCGCGGCCGGGCTCGCCGGTGTCTGCCCACTCCGAATCACCGGGATGGACTCCGCCCTGCTCTTCCAAGCCATCAGCTCTGCCGCGAAGGATGCGTCATGACCCTTCGGACCACGCCCATGCGGGCCACGACGAGCAACACCCGGCCGGGTTTCACGATGCCACCGCTGAGCTGTGACGCCCATTTCCACGTGTTCGAGCCCGGCTACGCACATGTTCCCGACCCGCTCTACACCTTTCCCGACGGCACACTCGACCAGTACCTTCGCCTGACCGACTGGCTCGGCATCGAGCGGATGGTGCTGGTGCAGCCGACCTTCTACGGCACCGACAACAGCCTGCTGCTCGACGTGCTGCGCAAAGTGGGTCCGCGCTGCCGCGGCGTGGTCCGGATCGAGGACTCCGTGAGCGACGCGGAGCTCGACCGCTTCCACGAGGCGGGGGTGCGGGCGATCAGGCTCGACCTGTTCGCCCGCGCGTCGTGGCGCACCGACGAGCTCATCGCCTACATCCGCGCGATGGCCCAGCGCGCCTGGCCGCGCGGCTGGCACCTGCAGTTCTACACGCCGGGCGCGGTCGTGCGGAATCTCCTGCCCTTCCTCGCCGAGCTCGAGCACCCCTTCGTCATCGACCACATGGGGTACGGGATGGACCTCGACGGGCTGCTGCCGCTGCTCGCGGGCGGGCACTGCCATCTCAAGCTGTCGGGACCGTACCGGCTGGCCAAAGACGGGCCGCTGTCGGCCGTCGAGCCGCTGGCCCGCGCGCTGGTCGAGGCCCACCCCGACCGGCTGCTGTGGGGCTCGGACTGGCCGCACCTGCCCGACGGCCAACGCGACACCGGCGAGTTGCTGAGTCTGCTGGCCGATTGGGCGCCCACCCCGGAAGATCGCCACCGGATCCTCGTCGAGGCGCCCGGAAGGCTGTTCTACGGGCAGTAATCTCGGTGATGGGGAGGTATCTGGTGAAGTCCAAGCGTACCGAGGCAGAGCTCAAGGACGCCGCGCGGCGGCTGTTGACCCGCAAGAGCTATGCCGAAATCAAGATCACCGATATCACCGCGGAGGCGGGGAAGGCGGTGGGCTCGTTCTACCGCTATTTCGAGGACAAGGACACCCTGCTCGCCTCGCTGGCCGGGGACTTCCAAACGGCGCTGCGCTCCCATGTCGTCGATCACCTCGGTCACGAGCACTCGCTCTCCACGACCGACGACATCCGCCGCCACGTCGGCGCGTACTGGGCCACCTACCGCGAACACCTGCCGGAGATCGTCGGTATCTTCCAGGCGTCCATGTCCAGCGGAACCTTCCGCCACATCCACGACGAACTACGCCAGCGCCATGTGGAGAACTGGACGCGGCACATCCGCGAGACCGACACCCCGGCGGCCAGGAGCGAGGAGAGCGCCCGGCTGGCCGCGCTCGCAATATCCTGCATGCTGGAGTCCTTCTGTTACCACCGCCTCGCGGAGAGCCCGGGAGGCGACGACGACGAGGACATCGAAACCCTGACCCAGCTGATCGCCAGGGGGTTGCTGGGGTGACCGGTGAGTGACCTGAACGGGCCGCCTCCGCACCGTGACCATGACCGCGGAGCCTATCCGGTGGGACCGCCCCGGCCGTACCTGGAGAATCGGCTCTTGCGATCAGTGGGGGACTGTCTGCGATCACTCTGATCAGCGCGCGTCAGCCCTGTTGTCCGGGCCAACCCGGAAGGATCGGCGACGGAGTCGGCTCGGGCCGGTGGATCCGGACGCCCACCTGCTTGAGGAAGGGCCGCCGGAGGCCGGATACACCGTGGCCACGTCCATACCGGCAGGTGAGACGGGGCCCATATGCTGGGGAACATGGTATTGCCCGCGCAGCGGGCGCTGGTGCCCCTGGACTCGGTGCTCGGACTGCTGGACCTGCTGCTCGATGAGACGGCCGACGAGCAGAGCGCCGTCGCGCCACTCGCCGAGTCGCTCGGCGGCGCCGAGCTGACCGGCGTGCTGCGGCGGACGCGGCGGGTGCGGGCGGCGCTGGCGCGGTGGCGCCGGCGCGATCAGGAACTGTCCGCGCTGCTGTCCAGCGCGCGTGAGCTGGCCGAGCTGCGCGATCTGGACGCGCTGCTGGACCGCCTGGTGGCCCGGGCGCATGACCTGGTGGGCACCGATGTGACGTATCTGTCGGAGTTCGACCAGGAGACCGATGAGCTGCGGGTGCGCTCGACGCTGGGCACGTTCGCGCCCGAGTTCCGCCGGCTTCGGGTGCCTCCGGGAAAGGGCCTGGCCGGAAAGGTCGTGTCCACGCGCAGCCCGCAGTGGACGACGAACTATGACCACTATCTCGACGCCCCGCATGACGCGGAGATCGACGAGGCCGTGCGGGCCGAGGGACTGGTGTCGCTGCTCGGTGTGCCGCTGGCGGCGGGCGACCGCGTGCTGGGGGTGCTGTTCGCGGCCAACCGCGACGAGCACGCGTTCACGCCCGAGGAGATCGCGCTGCTGTCGGCGTTCGCCGACCACGCGGCCGTGGTGTTGCAGACGGTGCACCTGCTGGCGCAGGCCCGCGCGTCGGCCGAGGCGGCCCGGGTGGCCAACGAGGATCTCGCGCGCACCATGGCGGCCAGGGAACGCGCCAGCGCGGTGCATCAGGACCTCACCAACGCGGTGCTGCGCGGGGGCACCGCGCACGAGGTGGCCCGGACGCTGGCCGCCTCGCTGGGACGGTCGGTGGAGATCTTCGACCGCGACCTGGCCCCGCTCGCCTCGGCGCGGACCGATGCCTCAGGGGAGTCCTCGCCCATGACCGCGCACGTACGCGCCGCGGTCGAGCGCAGCCGCACCACGGGGCGGTGCGTGTTCCTGGACCCGTCGGATGACGGGGCGTCTGTCGTGGTCGCCGTGGTGGCGGCCGAGACGCTGCTCGGTGCGATCCTCGTCGGCCACGGCGATCTCGCGCTGGGCTCGGTCGAGCGGCGCACGATCGAGCGCGCGGCGCAGATCGTGGCCCTGCTGGCGCTGAAGCGGGAGGCGGTCGCCGAGGCCGAGGAGCGGGTGCGGGGAGAACTGATCTCCGACATCCTGCTGGGCGACGGCGCGCACCGCGAGGAGCTGATGTTGCGGGCCCGCGCCCGCGGGGTCCGTCTGGAGTCGCTGCGCATGGTCGTCGCGGTGCTGGTGCCGCGTGACCGGCGCAGGGCGACCGTGCAGGCGCTCGGCACCTGGCGTCCCGGCCTGCTGGCCAGTGAGCACGCGGGCTGTGTGGTCGTGCTGACGGACGCGGCCGACCCTGACAGCGCGGCGACCGAGGTCCGTGAGTGTGTGCGCCCGCTGACGGGGGCGCCGGTGCTCGTGGTGGCCGACACACCCGTCGCCACCTGGGGCGAGCTGGGCGCCCGGTTCGAGCCGCTGCGCCAGTGCGCCGAGTTGCTGCACGGCATGGGCATCCAGGACACGGCCGTCAACGCGGCGGCCTACCAGCCGTACCTGGCCCTGTTCGGCGCCGGTCGCGACGGGATCGTCGCGTTCACCGAGGCGGTGCTCGGGCCGGTGCTGCGCTGGGACCGCGATCATTCGACCGACCTGGTGAAGACGTTGCGCACCTACGTCGACTCGCACTGCAGCCCGGCGCGGGCGGCGCGAGCGCTGAACGTGCACATCAACACGGTCAACCAGCGCCTGGACAGGATCACCCTGCTGCTCGGCCCCGCGTGGCGCGAGCCGGAGCCGTTCTTTCGCGTCACCGTGGCCGTACGTATGCACGCCCTCGCGACTGGTCTGTGATCTACGTCGATTCACACATGGCAACGGCTTCAACGCCGTGTGATTCACCCATGGGCGCGGCGTTCCGGTCGGACCTAACCTTCCGCACAAGCCGTTTGCGTTTCGGCTCGATTATCAGCCTGTTTCGGCGGTATGCGGGAGGCATCGTGGGTGTTCACAGCCGGCTGGCGGGGTTGCGCGACCTGTCGCCCGGGGAGCGGCGGGCCCTCGCCGAGAAGAGCGCGGGGCTCGATCCCGGCGCGCTCGACGTACTCGATCCGGCCGCCGGGCTCACCCTGGACCAGGCCGACCACATGATCGAGAACGTCGTCGGGGTCCTCGGGGTGCCGGTGGGCGTGGCCACGAACTTCAGAGTCAACGGATCCGACGTCCTGGTGCCGATGGCGACGGAGGAGCCGTCGGTGGTCGCCGCGGCGAGCAACGCCGCGCGCATCGCCCGCGTACACGGTGGCTTCGCCACGACGTGCTCGGCGCCGATCATGCAGGCGCAGGTGCAGGTGCTGGGCGCGGCCGATCCCCACGCGGCGCGGCTGCGACTGCTGGAGGCGCGCGGCGAGCTCGCCGAGCTGGCGAACGCGCAGGACCCGCGCCTGGTGGAGTTCGGCGGCGGCGTACGGGACATCACCGTACGGCTCGTGCCGTCGGGCGAGGACGTCTACGTCGTGCTTCACCTCGTGGTCGACGTGCGGGACGCGATGGGTGCCAACGCGGTGAACACGATGGCGGAGGCCGTGGCGACCAGGGTGGGGGAGATCGCCGGGGGCCGTACCCTGCTGCGGATCCTGACCAACAAGGCGGACCTGCGCCTGGCCAGGGCACGCGCCGTCTTCGACGCCGAGGCACTCGGGGGCTCGCAGGTGGTGCGGGACATCGTGCACGCGGCGGCGCTGGCCGAGGCCGATCCGTACCGGGCGGCGACCCACAACAAGGGCATCATGAACGGCGTCACCGCCGTGGTGCTGGCGACGGGCAACGACACCCGCGCGGTCGAGGCGGGCGCGCACTCCCACGCGGTCGCCCCGGACGGCCGCTACACCTCCCTGTCCCACTTCGAGCGCGACGCCGAGGGCAACCTGTCCGGCTCCCTGGAACTGCCCATGCCGGTCGGCCTGGTCGGCGGGGCCACGAAGGTGCACCCGGTGGCGCGCGCGGCGGTGCGGTTGCTTGGGGTGCGGACCGCGAGCGAGCTGGCCGGCATCGTCGCCGCGGTCGGGCTCGCGCAGAACCTCGCCGCGCTGCGGGCCCTGGCCACCGAGGGCATCCAGCGAGGACACATGTCACTGCACGCGCGCAACGTGGCGGTGACCGCGGGCGCGAGCCCCGAGGAGATCCCCACGGTGGTCGCGCACATGCTCGCCGCCAAGGCGGTACGCGCAGACCGTGCCGAGCAGATCCTGGCCGAGCTCCGTGCCGGAGCCGGTGCAGCCGAAGGAGACTGAGCAGCCATGATTTTGGACGTGGGCATCGACGTCGGGGGCACCTTCACCGACGCCGTCGCCATCGCCGACGGCCGCGCCGTGCGCGGCAAGGCGTTCTCGACACCGGACGTGACCACCGGCATCCTCGCCGCGCTGAGCATCCTGCGCGAGCAGGTCGGGCTGAGCGAGGCGGAGTTCTACCCGGCGATCGACCGGTTCGTGCTCGGCAACACCATCGTCACCAACGCGGTGGACGAGCAGAAGTACGCCCGGGCGGGGCTGCTGACCACCCAGGGCTTCCGGGACACGCTGCGGATCGCCCGCTCCGCGCGTACCGACGAGCGCGACTCGCACAAGCTGGCGCCGCCGCCGGACATCGTGGACCGGCGTCTGATCGTCGAGGTGCCCGAACGCGTCGACGCGCACGGCACCGTGCTGGTGCCGCTGTCGCCCGGCGCCGTGCGTACGAGCGTGGAGCAGGTGCTGGCGGCCGGCGCCGAGTCGATCGCGGTGTGCCTGCTGTGGTCCTTCCGCAACGACGCGCACGAGCGGGCGATCGCCGGCTACCTGCGCGAGCACCACCCGGACGTGCCCTACTCGCTGTCCAGCGCGCTCACCCCGGTGTACCGGGAGTACGAGCGCATGGTGACGACGGCGCTGGACGCGGCGGTCAAGCCGATCGTCGCGACCCACTTCCAGCAGCTCGCCGACGCCCTGGCCGCCAAGGGGTTGCGCACCAGGGTGCAGATCATGCAGGTCCACGGCGGGTTCCTCTCGGTCGAGGAGACCGCGCGGGCACCGATCTCGATGTTCAACTCCGGCCCGGTCGGCGGGGTGACCGGCGCGCGCCTGCTCGGCATGCGGCTGGGCCGGCGCCGGGTGCTCACCGCCGACATGGGCGGTACCAGCCTGGACGCCGCCGCGATCATCGACGACGAGCTGCGGGTGCTGCCGCGGGCCGAGATCGGCGGGCTGCCCACCAGCCTCACCGCGGTGGACATCGAGACCATCGGCGCCGGGGGCGGCAGCCTGGGCTGGATCGACGGCCGCGGGGTGCTGCGCGTCGGCCCGCACAGCGCCGGTTCCGTGCCCGGGCCCGCCTGCTACGACAAGGGCGGCGAGCATCCGGCCGTGACCGACGCCGCGCTGGTCATGGGGCTGATCAACCCCGAGTACTACCTGGGCGGGACGGTCACCCTGTCGCCGGGCAAGGCGCGCGAGGCGATCCGGCGGCACCTCGCCGACCCGCTCGGGCTGTCCGAGGACGCCGCCGCGCACGGCATGTACCGGCTGGCGACCTCGCAGATGGCCAACGCGCTACGCAAGATCACCGTCAACCGCGGGCACGATCCCCGTGAGTTCACCCTGGTCGGCTTCGGCGGCGCCTGCGGACTGTTCGCCGCCGCGATCGCCGCCGATACGGGAGTGGGCGAGGTGATCATTCCACGCAACGCCGCCGTGTTCTCGGCGTACGGGCTCATGCACGCCGACTCGGTCTTCTCCGCGGTCCAGACCAGCCCGTGGACGATGGACCAGCCGGCCGAGGCGCTGGAGAGGGAGTTCGCCGCCCTGGAACAGCGGGCGCGCGACTGGTTCGACGCCGAGGGCATCCCCCAGGACCGCCGCGCGGTCTTCCGCGAGGCCGACATGAAGTTCGTCGGCCAGATCTTCGAGGTGACCACGCGCCTGCCCGAGGAGCCGTTCCGGGAGGGCGACAAGGAGACGCTGCGCCGCCGGTTCGTGGCGGACTACGAGGCCGAGTTCGGCACCGGCACCGCGTGGACCGAGGCCGAGGTGCTGCTGGTCAACTCGCGGGTACGGGCGGTCGGCCGCACCGAGACGCAGACCGTGACCGAGACCCCCGGCCAGGAGCGGCACACCGTCACCACGCGGGAGGTCGTCGAGCCGCTGTCCGGCCACCGCCGCCACGTCGAGGTGCACCGGGGGTTCGGCGCGCTCGGCAAGGCCGAGGGCCCGTGCCTGATCGAGGAACCCGACACCACCGTCTACGTGCCGCCGGCCGCGGCGGTCGAGGTCATCGACGGTGGGCACTTCCTCATCCGCCTGAACCACGCCGGCGCCGGCGACGCCGCCTGATCGAAGGAGACCCCCGTGAGCTCACCGACGCCCGACGACTTCGACCCGATCACGCTGGAAGTGATCAGGATGCGCCTCGACTCGATCGTCGAGGAGATGGGCATCGCGATGATCCGGTCCTCCGGATCGCCCGTCATCACCGAGGCCGGTGACTTCAACACCGCGCTGTTCGATCCCGAGGGACGCATCTACGCGTACTCGGACTACGTGCAGTTCCACATCGGGTCGGGCAGCGTCGCCGTCCGCAACCTCGTCGAGGCCATCCGGGGCGAGCCGTTGTATCCGGGCGACGCTTTCATCTGCAACGACCCGCACACCGCGGGGGCGAGCCACCCGCCCGACACCAACGTGATCTCCCCGATCTTCCACGGCGCGGAGCTGATCGGCTGGGCGCAGTCGCAGGCGCATCTGCTCGATGTCGGGGGCATGACCCCCGGCGGCTTCGCGCCCGGCGCGTACGACTGCTACAGCGAGGCCCTGCGGCTGCCGCCCGGGGTCAAGGTCTTCGAGCGGGGCGAGCCGGTCGAGTGGGTCCGGCGGATCCTGCTCAACAACGTCCGTGTCCCCGTGCCGTACTGGAACGACGTGCGCAGCCTCGTCGCGAGCAACAACACCGGCATCCGCCGGCTGCTCGCCACGATCACCGAGTTCGGGCTCGACCGCTTCCGGTCGTACACGCGGCGCAACTTCGAGATCGCCGAGCAGGTCGTGCGCGACCGGCTGGCCCGGCTGCCCGACGGCGTGTGGGAGGCGGAGGAGTGGACCGAGCACAACGGGCACGCCGACGATCTCTACCGGGTCCGGTGCACGCTGACCAAGCGCGGCGGCCAGGCCACGCTGGACTTCACGGGGTCCAGCCCGCAGACCGACGGGTTCGTCAACTGCAGCTACGGGGCCCTGGTGGGCAGCGTCGCCACCGCCATCGTGCCGATCCTGGCGTGGGATGTGCCGTTCAACGAGGGCGTCATGACGGCCTTCGAGGTGGTCGCCGAGCCGGGGAGCATCGTCAACCCGCGCCCGCCGGCGCCGATCAGCAACGGCCACCTCACCACCGGGGCCCGGGTGAGCAGACTGATCACCAAGCTGTTCAACGAGTCGTGCCGGGCCAGTGACGACCCCGTGCTCCGGGAGCGTACGCAGGGCGTCTGGGCCGACTCCTGGACGGGCGGGATCTCGGCCGGAACCCGTGACAACGGCGAGTACTTCGTGCTGTTCAACATGGACGGCGGCGGCATGGGGGCCGGCGCCCAGCCCGAGGCCGACGGCCTCGACTGCGCCGGAATGATGACACAGATGAACAACATGCTGCCGGACGTGGAGATGAACGAGATGCTCTACCCGGTGCTCTACCTGTGGAAGCGGCTCGCCCCCGCCAGCGCGGGCCACGGCGCGCACCGGGGCGGCCTCGGCCACGAATTCGCCTGGACACTGCACGGCGCGAGCGAGGTGACGCAGACCGTGTTCGCGCCCAGCGCCCAGGTGCCCGCCGACGGCTACGGGGGCGGCCTGCCCGGCGGCGGCAGCGGCCACCTTCTGTGTCGCGACACCGACGTGTGGCGGCTCATGTCCGGCGGCGTCGTCCCCACCGAGGAGAACCTCTCCGCGGCCACCAGGCAGTTGCTGGACATCAACCAGTACGACCTCACCGTCCGGCGCGGCGACGTCTTCGTCCAGTGGATCGCCGGAGGAGGTGGTTACGGCGACCCCCTGCTGCGCGACCCGGCGCGGGTCGCGCAGGACGTCGGCGACGGCTACGTGACCGCGGCCGTGGCCGAGCGTGTTTACGGCGTGGTGCTCGACGGCGACCATGCCGACCTCGCCGCGACCGCCGGGCGCAGGGCCGCGCTCCGCGCGGAACGGCTGGGCGGCATACCCCCCGAGGCGGCGGTCCGGGACACGATGATCGGCGTCGCCGGAGCCTCCGTCCCGCACCGGGGGCGGGACGGCCACTGGTACTGCCCGGCCAGCGGGGCCCGGATCGGCACCGCCGACGACTGGCACGACGACGCCGTGATCCGGACCCGTCCCGCCGCCGAACGCCTCGCCGAACTCGGCGTGCGGATCCGGCCCCGGTCCGGAGAGCCCGCCGTCCTGCTGGACGAGTTCGTCAGCCCGGCCTGTGGCACCCTGCTGGAGGCCAGAGTGCGCGTGGCCGCGCCGGAGGAGGTGTGCGCCCGATGACCGCCGAGACCTGGGACGGCGGCGACCCCGCCCCGGCGGAGCGCGGGCCCCTCGCCGGAGTCGTGGTGCTGGACATCACCCGGGTGGTCGCGGGTCCGTTCTGCTCGATGATCCTCGCCGACCTCGGCGCGACGGTGATCAAGGTCGAGCGGCCGACCGAACCGGACTACGCCCGCGACTTCCCCCCTCATCTGCCGGCCGCCGACGGGAGCACGTTCAGCGCGTTCTTCGCGCAGTACAACCGCGGCAAGCTCGGGCTCACCCTCGATCTGGCGACGCCCGACGGGCGAGACCTGCTCAAGCAGCTCGTGCGCCGGGCCGACGTGCTGGTGGAGAACTTCCGGCCGGGCACCATGGACAAGCTCGGCGCCGGGCCCGCCGTCCTGCGCGCGGAGAACCCCCGCCTGGTCTACACCGCCATCTCCGGCTTCGGCCAGACCGGGCCGTACCGGAGCAGGCCGGCCTACGACAACTCCGCGCAGGCCACCGGCGGCCTGTGGTCGATGAACGGCTACGCCGACCGGCCCCCGGTCCGGGTCGGCACGATCATCGGCGACCTGTCGGCCACCCTGTACGCCGTCATCGGCACCCTGGCCGCCTTGCGGCACGCCGAACGCACCGGTGAGGGCCAGCTCGTCGACGTGTCGCAACAGGACTCGGTGCTGTCGCTGACCGAGAACGCGGTCGTGTCGTACACGGTGGACGGCGAGGTGCCCAGGCCACTGGGCAACCAGCACCCGTTCGTACGCCCGTACGAGCTGTACCCGTGCAAGGACGGGTACGTCTTCTTCGGTGGCTACACCGACAAGTTCTGGCGGCTGACGTGCACGATGTTCGACCGTCCCGAACTCGCCGGTGACCCGGAGATCGACACCATGGCCAAGCGGTTCGACCCCGATGTCTACTCCAACCGGATTCGTCCGCTTCTGTTTGACTGGTTCGCGTCACGCACCCGCGCCGAACTCGAAGAACTGGCCGGCGACCAGGTGCCGCTGAGCGCGGTCAGGACCATCGCGGAAGTGGTGGACGATCCGCAGATCGCCGCGCGCGACATGATCGTCGACGTCGAGTACCCGGACTTCGGGCCGTTGCGGATGTTCGGCCAGCCGATCAAGCTCGACGTCACCCCCGCCCGGCCGCGTACGCTCGCCCCGCGCCCCGGCGAGCATACCGACGCCGTACTGCGGGGCCTGCTGGACCTCTCACCGCAGCGGATCGCCGAACTCCGCGCCGCGGGGGTGATCTGATTGACCATCGGCTTCGAGCGGGACGGGTCCACGGCCATCATCTCCTTCGCCCGTCCCACCAAGCTCAACGCGCTGACCCTGGCCATGTACGACGAGCTCGCCGACGCCTTCGCCCGGGTGCGGGACGACGACACGATCGCCGCGGCCGTCCTCACCGGCGAGGGCGAACGCGCGTTCTGCGTCGGCGCGGACCTGGGCGAGTCGATCCCCGCGCTGGCCGAGGGGCGGTTCGACATCTCCCGCTGGGACGGCGCGCACCAGAAGCACACCAACCTGTTCAAGCCGGTGATCGCCGCCGTCAACGGCCTGTGCCTGGGCGGCGGGTTCGAGATCATGCTCTCCACCGACCTGCGGGTCGCGAGCGAGGACGCCGAGTTCGGCCTTCCCGAGCCGGGCGTCGGAGTGGTGCCGGCCGGGGGCACACTCGCCCGGCTGACCCGGCAGATCCCGTACGCCTGGGCCATGCGGTTGCTGCTGCTCGGCGAGCGCGTCCCGGCCGCCGAAGCGCTGCGACTGGGCCTGCTCAACGCCGTCGTACCGGCGCAGGAGGTGATGCCGACGGCGCTCGCGTGGGCCCGCCGGATCGGCGGGCTGTCCGGCACCGCGGTCGAGACGATCAAGCAGGCCGTCCTGCGCCTGGGCGATCTCCCGCTCCACCAGGCGTTCCACGCCGAGGCGCGCTACGGGCAGCGGGCGTTCACCTCGCCCGACGCCCGCGAGGGTCTGGCGGCCTTCGCCGCCCGCCGATCACCCGAGTTCCCCTCACGCAAGGGGCAAGGGTGAACCGCTACGGAGTCGACCCGTTGCCCGGCCTGCCCGGCCGGATAACGATCTGGGAGGTAGGGCCACGGGACGGCCTGCAGAACGAGGCCGCGATCCTGCCCGTCGAGGTGAAGGTCGAGCTCGTCGAGCGGCTCGTCGACGCCGGGCACACCGTCGTGGAGACCACCTCGCTGGTGCACCCGAAATGGGTGCCGCAGCTCGCCGACGCCGAAGAGGTGCTGCGCCGGCTGAAGCGGCGCGATGGCGTGCGCTACCCGGTGCTCGTCCCGAACGAACGCGGCCTGGACCGGGCGATCGGCCTCGGGCTCACCGACGTCGCCGTCTTCGCCAGCGCCACCGAGTCCTTCGCCAGGGCCAACCTGAACCGGACCATCGCCCAGTCGCTGGAGATGTTCGCCCCTGTGGTCGCCCGCGCCCGCGAGGCGGGCCTGGGCGTACGCGGCTACCTGTCGATGTGCTTCGGCGACCCGTGGGAGGGCGAGGTGCCGATCCCTCAGGTCGTCGCGGTCGCGACGCGGCTGCTCGCGCTCGGCTGCACCGCGCTCGGCCTCGGCGACACGATCGGCGTCGCGACCCCCGGCCGGGTTGCCGCGCTGCTCGACGCCCTGGTGGGCGCCGGGGTGCCGGTCGGACGGATCGGCGTGCACTTCCACGACACCTACGGCCAGGCCCTGGCGAACACCCTCGTCGCGCTCGGCCGCGGGGTCACCACGGTCGACGCGTCCGCCGGCGGCCTCGGCGGCTGCCCCTACGCCAGGAGCGCCACCGGCAACCTCGCCACCGAAGACCTGCTCTGGCAACTGGCCGGACTCGGCATCGACACCGGCGTGGACCTGGGCAAGCTGGTCGAGACGAGCGCCTGGCTCGCCGCGCGTCTGAACCGTCCGAGCCCTTCGCGTACGGTCCAGGCCCTCACGCCGTCCGCGTGTTGAGCGGGAGACGGAGGACGAAGCGTGCTCCGCCCGAGGGCGCGTCCTCGGCGTGGAGGGTGCCGTGGTGGGCGTGGGCGATGTCACGGGCGACGGCCAGGCCGAGCCCGGTGCCGCCGCGGTCGCGGCTGCGGGCGGTATCCAGCCGGGCGAAGCGCTGGAAGATGTGCTCGCGCTCCGCTGGAGGCACGCCCGGGCCGTCGTCGGTGACGCTGAGCTCGGCCATGCCTTCGGCGCGGCGCACCGTGACCACCACGTCGCGCGCGGCGTGCCGTTGCGCGTTGTCCAGCAGGTTGTCCAGCACCCGGCGGATCTGTTCCGGGACGGCGTCGGCCGTCACGCCGGCGGTGAGGTCGAGCCGTGCCGGGTGCGGATCGCCGGTGCGGCGCACGGTTCCGGCCTCGACCAGTACGGCCAGGTCGACGGGCTCCAGGGCGGCGGGCGGTGCCGCTCCGATCCGGGCCAGCAAGAGGAGGTCGCTGATGATGGCCTGCAGCCGGTCCACATCGTCCAGGGTGTGTTCCATCAGGTCGGCGAGGTCGGTCTCGTCGGGGTGAAGTTGCGCCTCCTCCAGCTTGACCCGTAGCCCGGCCAGCGGAGTGCGCAGTTCGTGCGAGGCGTCGGTGGTGAAGCGCCGCTGGCGGTCGAGCGCCTGCTGCAACGACGCGGTGACGCGCTCCAGTTCCGCGGATATCGCGTGCTCGCGGGTATAGCGGCGGGCGTTGTCGACGCACACCGCGGCGCGGCCGACCAGTTCCTCGGCCAGGGCGAGGTCGTCATCCTCGAACGCGTCCTTGCCCGTGGCGCGATAGAAGCTCACCACCCCGAGCGTGACGCCCCGGGCCCGCATCGGCACCGCGATGAGCGAGTGGATGCCCTGCTCACAGATTCTCCGGCAGCGCTCGGGATCCTGTGCCAGCCACCCGAAGGTGGTGGACAACACCGGGCCGAGCACCGGCTGCCCGGTGGCGAGGCTGCGCCCCTGCGGCGTGGACGGGAGCGGGTGGATGAGCGAGCCAAGCTGGTGCAGATCGGTCCCCTCGCTGATGCCCGCGAGGGCGACCCGGCGCTGCCCCGTGTCCATGCTGCCGGGCTCGTCGCCCCGCAGGACGCAGTCGGTCAGGTCGACGGCGACGTAGTCGGCGAACCGGGGGACGGCTACCTGGGCCAGTTCCTCGGCGGTCCGGGTGACCTCCAAGGTGGTGCCGATGCGGGAGCCCGCGTCGCACAGCAGGCTGAGTCGCTCGCGCGCCCGCAGGGCGAGCCGGCCGATGCTCGGCTCGCTCACGGCGAGCAGCCACCCCTCGGGTCCGGTCACCTTCCCCCGTTCGGCCGGGCCTCCTGGCCGTCGGCGAGCCACGCCTTCACCGCGATGGCGGTGGAACCGATGATCGGCTGGGCCACGAGCGTGGCGGTGCGGCCGTCCGAGAGGGCCGTCTTCACCACCGCCGCCCGGCCCTGCGCGACCAGCCGCACGGCGGCGTCCTCCAGGGCGAGCCGATCACGGCGGCACAGGTCCGGGGGCGTGGCAGCCGTCGCGACGCCTCCATCTGGCGCCCGGAGGAACTCCTCTGTCAGGGCCCGCTCGTGTTCGGCCGCCATTTCGAACAATCGCCGCTCGACGGCGGCGGCCGACCGCTGGGCCAGGACCATCATCTCCGCGTTGGCCGTGTCGTTCGGGCCGACGACGCTGATGACCCCGTTCACCCGTCCGCTGAGCGGGTGGCGTATCGGGACGCCCACGCCGGTGAGCCCGCGCAGTTCCTCCGCGAAGTGCTCATTGCCGATGACCTGGCAGATTCGCCGTTCCACCAGCGCCGAGCCGAAGGCGTTGGTGCCCATGTCCGCCTCGGCGAAGCGGAATCCGGGTGCGGCGCCGACCGCGTCCAGAATCCGGCGCAGGGCCGGTTCGCCCTCGTTGCGCAGGAAGATGACCCCACTCGCATCGCCCAGGAACATGCTCACCGGGGTGCCCCCGACGACGGTACGCAGTCGCTCGAACACGGGCCGTGCCGCGCGCACCACTCCGCAGTCGAAATCAAGATCACCGAGCAGGCGTGGCTGCGCGGTGCTGGGCGTGAGTCCCGCCTCCTGGCACCGCCGCCACGAATGCAGGGTCGCGGCGCGTACGTCATTCCCCGTGGGCTTCCCATCCAGGAACCGCTCCACGAGCTTCTCGTCGGGACCTCCCCCGTCGTCCCAGCCCTCTGCCATCCGGCTCACTCCAAAGACTTCCCCACGGTGAGCTTTGTCCACCTTCCGCCCAGAATACGGAGGAACCACATCTCGAATCTCACATCCCGGCAAAGAAATGCCAGGTCCTGGCCTTCCCTGGCAGCGGCCGCCATGCCCGCGCACCCTCAGCTGGCGGCCTTGCGCTCGCGCAGCGGTTCGCGCGCCCGCAGGAGGGCCAGGTGATCCTCCTGCCCGTGCCGATGGCCGACCTGGCCGGGCCACAGGCGTCGGCCGCGCTCGCCGATGTGGTCCGGGGAGCCTGCGATGAGGTTGAGCATGTGATCGATCGTGGCCGCGTCGGACCTGGCGTACTCCTCGCCGGTGCGCAGGTGGACCGGAGAGGTGTGCGCATGATCGGTCCGGCCCATACGTCGGCACCATGCCCAGCGGCCCGATTTCCCTGCTCCACAAGTGGGCCGGCTCCCACCGCATCGACGCCGAAGAGTTCTATCGCCTCCTCAAAGGCGTCGTCGAGGAGCCGGTGGCACCCTGGAACCTTATAGGTTCCCAAGATCCCAGCTAATCGGTGACCCTTGTCTAGGTTTCGCGCGGTCCGGAATGGACCCAGGTAAAAGACCCATTGGTCGCCGGCCGGGCCGCGAAATCATCACCGTTGCTGTTGGACGGTAGACCCCTCACATGGGAAAGGGAAGCAATGCGTCTACGAATCGCGTCTCTCTCACTGGCCTGCGCGGCGGGGATCGCTGCAACCACATTCACGGCCGCTCCTGCCCATGCTATTCCGACCAATTGTTCTGGAGGGGCCGCCTCGCGGACCGCCTACATCTCGGTCTGCCATGCGGGGACGGGGTCCTATCGGGCGGTCGCTTTCTGTGATTATCCCGACGGCACCTTCACCTCGGCGCTCGGCAACTGGGTATACATGCCGTCCAGTTCGTATTCGACGGCATACTGCCCCAATAGACCCGTGTACGGCGGACAGGGCATCCTCGATTCTGGCTTTACCGAAAGGCGCTGATATCTGAGCGAGGAGCCCCCTGCTCTTCGCTCGCTGTGCCGGCGAACCTCATACCCTGAGCCGGGAGGCCTTCCGCGGCGCTGTCGGTCGGGATCCCGCCATGTGGGCGCGGGCTCGCGGCTGGGCCCTGTGGAAGGCCCTGATCGGCCTGGCCGAGAACATCGACAGGGACGAGAGGAAAGCCGCGGGCAACCGCCGCGTCATCGATGAAGTCCTGGCTGACCATGATCGTGCCGACTGACTCCACCGGGACCAGCAGCCGAGCTCACGTCGGGGTCGCAGAGTCTCGGTGGATGCTCTGATCATCCACCTGCTGCAGCGCGGACCTCCCGGCCCGGGCCAAGCGTTCCAACAGCGACGTCACCATCGCCTCCCTGAAGAGAAGCAGTCTGCATTCACGCCATGCGGTCCCGCAACTCCAAACTGTAACTGGAAGATCCTTGCGAACGGGTCAAGAAGGGCTCCCCGGGTTCCTGGCCGAAAACCCAGCAGATGGCTCAGGCGGGGACGGGCTCCTGGCCGGCATCGGTAAAGGGGGGATAGCTCTCGCCGGCCATTCGATCGGCCGCATCAATGTAGTCGGCAAGAGCGTCGCGGGATTGAGCGAGCCTGTCCATCTGATCGTCCAGTCGCTGCAGCCGTGACCGCATCGCGGCCAGCAACTCGGGACACCCGAGTAGCTCCGGGACCTCTCCGACCGCACAAGGCAGCAGGTACGCGATGTCCTCAGAGGACAAACCTGCACCAAGCAGGTGCCGGATCTGCTTCACCCGCAGCACGGCGTTCTCGTCGTACTCGCGGTAACCGTTCGCGCCGCGGTCTGCCTCCAGCAGGCCCTGGGCTTCGTAGTAGCGCAACTGATGGGCGTTCACGCCCGTCCGACGACTCAGTTCCCCGATCAGCATCGAAACCCCACTTGACCTTCACACCGGTATCAACGTTGACGATGCTGCCATGAACAGCAAAACCGATACACCCGTGACAGTCATCGGACTCGGACTGATGGGCCAGGCGCTCGTCGGCGCGTTCCTGAAAGCCGGGCATCCCACAACCGTGTGGAACCGCACGACCTCCAAGGCCGACCAGCTGGTGGCCAAGGGTGCACGACTGGCGCCAACGGTTGGCGACGCGCTCAAGGCAGGTTCCCTGACGATCATCTGCGTCACCGATTACCAGGCCATGCACGAGCTGCTCGGCGCGAGCGACGTCGAGCTGGACGGCACGATGTTGATCAACCTGACCTCGGGCGACTCGGCCCAGGCCCGGGAAGCCGCCCAATGGGCCGAGCAGCGCGGCGCCCATTACCTGGACGGCGCCATCATGGCCATCCCGTCGGCGATCGGGACCGCCGAAGCGGTGATTCTGCACAGCGGGCCGCAGTCGGACTTCGAGGCGCACAGGTCAACGCTCGACGCGCTCGGCACCGTCACCTACCTTGGTGCGGACCATGGGCTGGCGTCCCTGTACGACGTGGCCGGCCTGGCCATGATGTGGAGCGTCCTGAACGCCTGGCTCCAGGGCACCGCCCTGCTCAGGACGGCCGGTGTTGACGCCGCAACGTATGCGCCGTTTGCGCGGCAGATCGCTGCCGGTGTGGCCGAATGGCTGCCTGGATATGCCGAGCAAATCGACAGCGGCTCCTTCCCGGCCGAGGTGTCGGCCCTGGAGACCGACGTGCGGGCGATGGCACACCTGATCGAGGAGAGCGAGGCGGTGGGTGTCAACGCCGAACTGCCGAAGTTGATCAAGGCGATGGCCGACCGCTCGATCGCCGCCGGACACGGTGGGGAGCAGTATCCCGTGCTGATCGAAGAGTTCGGCAAACCCCGCAACGACTGACCGATCCACGCACGCCAGGCCGAGGCCGTCGTAGTCGAAGTCTCCCAATGCGGCGATCAAGCGCCTGGCTTCCGTCACCGCGGCGGTCTCGGTGGTGGACAGGCCGATCTCCCGGGAGGGGAGGGTGAACAGGTCGGGGTGGGGGTGGCCAGGCTGAGCCGTCCGGGGGACCAGCCGTTCATCATCGGCCGCCATGGGTCCGCTCCGGCGGCGACCAGGGCGCGGGCGTTGTCGGGGCGGTTGGCGAAGACGGCGAGCCAGAGTGCGGTGCGGCCCTCATCCTCCGCGTCGATGTCGTCGACGCGCCGGGCCAGTTCCGCGACCACTTCCGGCGAGCCGTCCTCGGCTGCCTGATGGAGGGGCCGTTCATGGAAGTCCGTGCCCGAATTCGGGTCGGCACCCGCATCGAGCCGAGCACGGATCAAAGCGAGATCCGTCCAGGCGTTCCAGCCCATGCCGGACCATCCGGCTTCGTCGGTGACAACCATGGCACTCCTTGAGAGGGCAGACTGGATATGGGCGCTGATCATGACGTACAAGGCCGACAGATTCCGGCCGGTGTCGCGGTCCTCTCCCCGGCCCGACGTCCGGGGAAGAGTCATCGGGCGTCGGCGTTGGTGGCCGAGCACGCCATGTATTCAGTCGCCTTCAGATTCGCTTCAGCATGCGCTCGTGACAATGCAGCCCCATGACCGACGCCCGAGTGCTGCTCGCAGTCGCCGCAGCCCTATCCACCTCACTCCTGGCGGCTCTTACCGGTTGCGCCTCGTCCGAAGGGCCCCAGCCATCGGCCGCACCCTCCGCCGACCAGCAGCGCCAGAGCCAGGCCCAGCTCGCCACCTGCATGAAGAGCAAAGGCTTCACCTACCATCCGGTCGTCTCCCGGCCAGAGCTACCGGAGGCCGTCAAGCAGGAGATGTCCGGCGACTACTCCGCGATGAAGGCGTATCGCAGCAAATACGGCTTCGGGCTCGCCGCCTCCACCGTCTACCCCAACGACGGGGTCGGCCGGATGGCCGCCCTCTCCCTCAGCGGGGGCAACACCGACGACGACCCCAACGGGAAGGTCATCGCCGGGCTGTCCAAGCCGCAGCGGGAGGCGTACTTCAACGCGATGGACGCCTGCACGCTCGAAATGATCAACAAGGCCACCGGCAAGAACCTGAAGTCGATGGAGGAGGTGGCCAAGGCCCAGAGCGCGATGGTGAAGCAGATCATCAGCCGCGAGATCGACGGCGATCCGAAGCTGGTGGAGCTGGCGAGCGCGTTCGCCGACTGCCTCAAGGGCAAGGGTTACCGGGTCACCTCCCAGCGCCCCTCGCAGATCGTCCGCAGCACCGAGGGGCCGTTCATGACCGAGTTCGGCAAGCTCCTCGGCCAGAAGCCCACGGCCGACCAGGCGCGGCCCTTGCTGCAACGCGAGATCAAAGCGGCCCTGGACGACCTGGAGTGCGGCAAGGAGTTCTACGCCGCCTATCGGCCCAAAGCCAACGAGGTCTACGACCGCGCCCAGCTCCTCCCCGGCCTGAACATGGCCGCCATGACAACCGAGGGATAGCGTGCGCAGGTCCAGAGTGCTCGCCCTCGTCGTGGCGGGAGTACTGGTGATCGCGGGTGTGGGCTGGGCGGTCGGCTCCCGGTTGCGTTCCCCGGCCCACGAGGCGGCCGCGCGCCAACCGCCCAAGCCCTCCCTGGTCACCGCGCCGGTCGAGCGGCGCACGCTCACCAGCACCGTCACGGTCAGCGGCACGCTCACGTACGGCTCGCCGCTGCCGGTCACGCTGGCCGGAATGGTCGGCGGAGCGAACGGCGGAGCCAACGGCACGCCGCAACGCGTCACCACGGCTCCCGATCCCGGGCCGATCCGCGAGGGCGACGTGCTGATGCAGGTCAACGGGCGGCCGGTCTTCGCCCTGCAAGGGAAGCGGCCGATGTACCGCCCGCTCGTGCCCGGCACCGAGGGCGACGACGTCAAGCAGCTCCAGCGTGCCTTGCGAGTGAAGGTGACCGGCGTCTTCGACGCGGCCACCGTGGCGGCGGCGAAGCGCTGGTACGTCAAGCGCGGCTACCGGGCACAGGAACCCGACCTGGAATCCCGCAAGACCCTGCAGCAGCTGCGCCAAGCCGTACAGACCGCGGAGGAGACCCTGGCGGCCGACCGCAAGGCTCTGAACGAGGGTCTCGACGTGCGGCCGCTCCGGCTCCGCCACGACAACGCCCGCCGCGACCTGCGGGCGGCCGAGAGGGGGCTGGCAGAGGCGCCGGAGATCACGCCCGAGCAGGAGACCCAGCTGGCCTCGTTGCGCCGTGCCGTACGAGCTGCCGAGGAGCAGGTCCTCACGGCCGAGCAGGCGCTGACGGAGGCCAGGAAACCGGAACCCACGCCGACCACGTCCCCGGCGCCCACGCCCAGCGCGGTGGACACGAGCCTGCTGGAGATGAAGCTGGCCAACGCCCGGCAGGACCTCTACGACGCCCAGCAGGCGATGGCCGCCTACGAGGAGCAGGTCCGCGTCGACCGGGACAGGCGGCTGGAGGAACTGCGCAAGGCGGTGCGCACCGCGAAGGAGGCCGAGGCCACCGCCGCCCAGGCGCTGAGCCGGGCCAGGAAGGTCTCGCCGCTGCGGATGAAGGTCACGCACAGCAAGGCCAACCTCGCCGATGCCCGGACCATGCTGGCCGAGTTCCGCAAGACCTACGGCGTGAGCGTGCCGGCAGGCGAGATCGTCTTCCTGCCGAAGCTGCCCGCCCGCATCGACAAGGCGGAGGTCAAGCCGGGCGACACCATCGAGGGCAAGGTCGCCACCGTGACCAGCTCCACCTTCGCGGTCAGCGGGTCGGTCGACGCCAAGGAGGCCAAGCTGCTGCGCCCCGGCCAGGAGGCGAGCATGGAGACCATCGACGGCACCCAGCTGTCCGCCACGCTGACCGCGACCGGCGAGGAGGCCCGCCTGACCCCGGAGGAGGGCGAGAACGGGCAGAAGGGCGAGTCGGACACCGGCTCGGTGCCCATCCTGCTCACGCCCGGCTCGGCCAAGGGGCTCAAGTCCCTGGTCGGCTCGCCGATGACGGTGCGGATCTCGGTCGGCTCGACCGACGGCGAGGTGCTGGTCGTCCCGGTGGCCGCTGTGGTCACCTCCGCCGACGGCCGGCCGCGGGTCAGGGTCGCGCTGGACGGCGACCGCACCCGCGAGGTCGAGGTGCGCACCGGGCTGACCGCCGACGGCGACGTGGAGGTCACACCGGTGCGCGCGGGCGAGCTCAAGAAGGGCGATCGGGTGGTGGTGAGCGATGCCTGAGCCCGTCATCGAGTTGAGCGGCGTCTGCCGCGACTTCCCCACCGATCCGCCGGTGCGCGCGCTGGCCGACGTGGACCTGCGCGTCGGCCCGGGCGACTACGTCGCCATCGTTGGGCCGTCCGGATCCGGCAAGTCCACCCTCCTCAACATCCTCGGACTGCTCGACCGGCCGACCTCCGGCTCCTACCGCCTCGATGGCGTCGAGACCACGGCGCTGCGCGACGGCGGGCGGACCCGGCTGCGCGGCACCCGCATCGGCTTCGTCTTCCAGTCCTTCCACCTGCTGTCTCACCGGACGGTCGTGGAGAACGTGATGCTAGCCGAGGTGTACGGCCCGCATCCGCGAAGCGGCCGGCGGGCACGGGCCGAGCAGGCACTGGAGCAGGTGGGCATGGGGCACCGTGTCGGCTTCGTCCCCGACCGGCTGTCGGGTGGCGAGCGCCAGCGCGTGGCCATCGCCCGCGCTCTGATGGCCAGGCCCGCCCTGCTGCTGTGCGACGAGCCGACCGGCAACCTCGACAGCCGCAACACCGAGGCCATCCTCGACCTGTTCGACGGCTTGCGCGCCGATGGCCTGACCATCCTGGTGATCACGCACGAGGACGAGGTGAGCGCCCGGGCCAAACGCCGGGTCCGGATCACTGACGGGGTGCTCCGTGAAGCTCCGTGACCTGTGGGCCGAGTCCCTGGCCGGGATGCTCGCCCGCCCGGTGCGCTCGGCGCTGACCACTCTCGGCACCGTCTTGGGCATCACCACGCTGGTGGTCACCCTGGGCATCGCGGCGACCGCGGGCAACCAGATCGTCGGCCGCTTCGACGAGCTGCTGGCCACCAGCATCACCGTCGAGGTGCCGCGCGGGGGCCACCACCCCCTGGTGTCCTGGGAGGCGGCCGGCGAACTGCGACGCCTGCGCGGCGTGACGTCGGCGACGGCGCTGGCGCAGAGCGACGGGAGTTCCAACCTCGTCGTGACCGCCAACAACCTGCTCGATCCGACCAGGGTGGCCGGGCAGACCCTCGCGGTCGTCGCGGCCACCCCCGACCTACCGGGGACCACCCACGGCCGGATGCTGGCCGGGCGCTTCTACGACGCCGGCCACGTCGCCCGCCGCGACCGCGTGGTCGTGCTGGGGGAGCAGGCCGCCGCCATGCTCGGCATCACCAGCCTGGAGCACGCGCCCGCCGTGTTCATCAAGGACCGCGCCTACACCGTCATCGGCATCATCGGCGGCATGCGGCGCGAGCAGATTCTGGCCGGCGCGGTCCTCGTCCCGCCCGCGCTCGGTCCCGACTTCGGGCTGAAGGACGTCACCCGCGTCCTGGTCGCCACCCAACTGGGCGCCGCCGAGCTGATCGCCCGCCAGGCGCCGCTCGCGCTCAGCCCCAACCGCAGCGGTGAACTGCAGGTGATCGCCCCGCCCAGCCCCAAGCGGGCGCGCGACGGCGCCCAGGACGACGTCAACGGCCTCTTCCTCGTCCTCGGCCTGGTCTCCCTGGTCGTCGGCGCGGTGGGCATCGCCAACGTCACCCTGGTCACCGTCATGGAGCGGGTCGCGGAGATCGGCCTGCGCCGCTCCCTGGGCGCGGCTCGCCGCCACATCGCCGCCCAGTTCCTGCTGGAATCCAGCCTGACCGGCCTGACCGGCGGGGTGATCGGGGCCAGCCTGGGCATGGTGGCCGTCGTCGCGGTGGCGGCCGTGCGTCAGTGGACCCCGGTCCTGGATGTACGGCTGGCGCTGGCCGCGCCCGTGGCGGGTGCGCTGGTGGGGCTCCTGGCGGGCCTGTATCCGGCGCTGCGCGCGGCCCGTATGGAACCGGTCGACGCACTGCGCTGAGCTTTGTGGCACGGCCGGCCGTGCGACAAAGCTGTCCTCCTGAAAC